>JBGVLA010000114.1:0-38987 GCA_045124015.1 Eubacteriales bacterium
TACACGCCGTTTACGACGGAAGAAGCGGTGGAAAGAACGGCGGCGGTGCTTGCGGTCTTTTTGCAAAAGGAGATCCCCGTCATTCGCGTGGGTCTGCAATCGAGCGAGATCCTCACCGCAGGAGACGGTGTTTTCGGAGGCGGCTATCACCCCGCGATCGGAGAAATGATCTATGCAAGATGCCATAGAGACCATGTTGCAAGGGCGCTCGAGGGCGCAGAAACGGCGGGCAAGGTGCTCGTTTTGCGCGTTTTTCCCACCGATGTTTCGGCTTTTATCGGTCAAAAAGGCGAAAATCGCAATTATTTTATTGAAAAATTCGCGCTTCGCGGTGTAAAAATCGTAACCGACGAGGCGATATCCAAATATAAATTCGCGTTTACACTTTTGTAAACGCCATAAAAAATCCGATTTATTAAAATCATTCAGAAAGGTACGGTCAAAGATTCATGCGACTCAAAACGCTTGAACTGCAAGGGTTCAAATCTTTTCCCGATAAAACGGTCATCACCTTTGACCGCGGTATCACCGTGGTCGTCGGACCGAACGGAAGCGGAAAATCGAATATCGCCGATGCGATGCGTTGGGTCCTCGGTGAAATGTCCTCGAAGAATATTCGAGGCGGTAAGATGGAAGACGTTGTCTTTGCAGGCTCGCAAAAGCGCAGTCCGATGGGATACGCCGAGGTTTCCGTTACGTTTGACAATTCCGAGGATAGCGGCAAGATCGCATCCCTTGCGGAATACGATGAGATCACCGTTACCAGACGCTATTACCGCGTCGGAGACAGCGAATATTTTATCAATCGCAAGCCCGTGAGACTCCGCGATATCCACGAGCTTTTCTTAAATACGGGACTTGGCAGAGACGGCTATTCCATCATCGGTCAGGGCAGGATCGCGGAGATCATCTCTCAAAAAAACGAAGAACGCCGTGCTATTTTTGAAGAAGCGGCAGGTATTGCAAAATATCGTTACCAGAAAAACGAGGCAGAGCGAAAGCTGGAAAGCACGGACGAAAATCTCGTTCGTGTGGAGGATATCGCAGGCGTGCTCGGCGAGCGCGTCGGTCCGCTGGAAAAGGAAGCGGACAAAGCGAAAAAGTATCTTGCGCTCCGCGAAGAGAAGATGACGCTTGACGTCTCGCTTTCCGTATACGATATCGGTGCGGCGAAGGCCGTTGTTGACGAGCTTTCGGGCAAGCTCCTTCTTGCGAAGGAGGACCTGGAAAACGCGGACGAGGCTCGCGCATCCTTTGAATCGGCAGAGGAAAAGGCGCGCGAGGACGATATGCAAAACAAGATCGAGACGGAACGCCTTTCCGAGCGCATCCTCTCGCTTACAAGTGAGCTTCACGAAAACGAATCGAAGATGAAGCTTTGCGAAAACGATGCGGCGCATTTGCGCGAAACGGTCATCACCGCAAAGGAACGCATTCGCGCCTCTGAGGAAAATCTCTCGCTTTCCGAAAAGGAAGCGGCAAAGCTTGCCGACGAACGTAAAAAAGCAGAAGAAAACCGCCAAATGCTCACAAAAGAAGGGATTTCGGTATCCAAGAGCATTGAAAAGATCGAAGGTGAGCTTTCCATAAATGCAGGGCTTGTCTCTGTTTGCGAAGCACGCATAAACGATCTGCGCGGAGAACAGACGAGCGCTGTTGTTGCGGCATCCGTTGCGGCGGCAAAGAAGGAAGCCGATATGAAGCGCACGTCTGAGCTTTCGGAATCCATCGGAAAATATGAAAGCGATATCCGCCTTTTCGATACCCGTATCGAGACTGCGGAAAAGAAGATCGCCGAGTATACGAAGAAAGAAACGGCGATCCGCGAAAAGCTCGACGCACTTGCGCTCGAGAAACAAACCAACGAAAAAGACGCAAGAGACATGAACGAAAAGAAAAATTCGCTTTTCCTCGATATCTCTCAGCGTAAACATAAAATTCAAAACCTCATTCGTATGGAAGAACTGCTCGAGGGATACTCGGGTGCGGTTCGTTTCCTTGTGAATGAGCATAAAGAGGGCAGAGTACGCCTTCCCGACGGCAGACCTGTTACGGTATACGGTCCTGTTTCCAAGCTGATCAGCGTTCCCGACGAATATTCGGCGGCGCTTGAGATCGCGTTTGGTCAGAGCTTGCAAAATATCGTAGTTGAGGATGAGGAATCCGCTAAGGCTGCCATCGCACACCTCAAAAAGAAAAACGCGGGCCGCGCGACCTTCTATCCTGTTTCCACCATGCGCGGAACCGAAGTAAGCGCAAATGAGATCCCCGCGAAATGTAAGGAAGGCTTCGTTTCCGTTGCCTCCGCGCTCGTTTCCTGCGATGAAAAGTTCCGCGGTATCATCCGCAGTCTTCTCGGCAGGATCCTCATTGCGACAAATATCGACTGGGCGACGAAGATCGCAAAGGCGATGAATTTCCGTTATCGCATCGTTACGCTTGACGGACAGGTCGTCAATGCGGGCGGTAGCTTTACGGGCGGTTCGCTTTCGCAGGACGGCAGAATGCTTTCCCGCCGTGTGCAGATCGAAAAGCTCACCGAAGAGGTCAAAGCGCTCGAAGCAGAGCATAAGCAAGCAGAAAAGACCATCCGTACGCTTGCGGACACGCGAGAAGACCTCAAAAAGCGAGAAAATGCTGTTCTTTCCTCGGCTTCCGGTCTCAAGACCATGCACGATGCAGAACAGACTCAGCTTGCTATTCTCCGCTCGAATCGTGATACGCAGGCATCGACGCTTACGGGGCTGAAGGCGGAATATGACGCGCTTCTTTCTGCGGCGCATCTTGCAAGCTCAAGCCTCGGTGATATGGATAAGAAAAGATCCGAATTTGAAGCAGAGCTTCGAGAGACGGAACAGATGCTCGCAAAGCTTCGTGCAGACCGCACCGAGCTTTCGGACGCATTGGAGGAAGCCAAGGAGAAGCAAACGCATCTTTCTGTGGAGATCGCCAAGGCGGATTCCCATCTTGCCATGCTCGCGCAGATGGAAGAAACCGCGAAAGCGCGTAAGAAGGAGCTTGAACAAACGCTTTCCGACCTTTCGGAATCCGTTTCCTCGGCGCAGGCTCGCATCCGTCAGATCGAAGATGAGATCGAGACCATTCGCCAACATTCCGAAGCGCTGACAAAAGAGCTTGGACGTGCCGAAAGCGACAAAAAGACGCTTTCCGAAAAGACGGCTTCTCTTGAAAAACGTCTTTCTGAGCTCCGCATCAAAAACCGCGAGCTTTCGGATAAGCGCGATCTGCTTTATCGTACTTATACTAAGCTTGAATCTGAGCATAACGCGCAAAGAGAGCGCCAAGATAAGCTCGTTGCATTCCTTTGGGATGAATATGAGCTCACGTACACCGAAGCGATGAAGCGCGTGGTAACGCCCATCACCAAGGAAACGAGAAATGCGGCGCTCATCGAGCAAACGAAATATAAAAATCAGATCAAAGCCCTCGGCAACGTCAACGTAAGCGCCATCGAGGAATATAAAGAGGTCAGCCGTCAATTTGACGAATTGACAGCGCAGATCGAGGACCTCAAAAAATCCAAGGAAAGTCTTCTTCGCATTATCGATTCCTTGGAAGAAAATATGCGCCGCGACTTCCTTTCCACCGTGGAAGCCATCAATATCCATTTCGGCCGCGTCTTTACTCAGCTTTTCGGCGGCGGACGCGCGGAGATCAAGCTTTCCGAACCGCAGAACGTCTTGGAAAGCGGCATCGATATCAACGTGGCGCCCCCCGGCAAGGTCATCAAGAATATGTCGCTTCTTTCGGGTGGCGAGCAGGCGTTTGTGGCGATCGCACTCTATTTTGCGATTTTGGAGGTCAACCCTGCGCCCTTCTGTATCCTCGACGAGATCGAGGCGGCGCTTGACGAAGTCAACGTCGATAAATTTGCGGATTACGTCAAGAAATATTCCAGCAAGACGCAGTTCGTTATCATCACGCACCGTCGCGGTACGATGGAAGCCGCAGAACGTCTTTACGGCGTTACGATGCACGAAAAGGGCATCTCCGATGTCATTTCC
The DNA here is from genome assembly GCA_045124015.1 of Eubacteriales bacterium. Classification (GTDB taxonomy): domain Bacteria; phylum Bacillota; class Clostridia; order Oscillospirales; family CAG-272; genus QALR01. The sequence goes on from JBGVLA010000114.1 coordinate 4,026, forward strand.
ATCGACGTTTCCGAGATCGAACAGAAGATCGGCGTAAAATTTGAATGAGGGCAACGCCCTCCCGAAGCTTTTCGCCTATCGAAGAATGTCCGTTTTCCGGGTACGGAAAAACGGCGAGTTCGCGTTCGGATATTTACTATATAACGATAAAGAAAGGAATTTCTTCCATGGGATTTTTTGATAAACTGAAAGCAGGTCTGACAAAGACCAAAAAAGCGCTCGTTGCAGGTATCGATGCGATCTTCGGCAGTTACCGCGACGTTGGCGATGAGCTTTTCGATGAACTCGAAGAGCTTCTGATCACATCCGATATCGGGGCGGAGACCGCGATGGAGGTTCTCGATACGCTCCGCGATAAGATTCACGACGAGCGCATCACCGAGCCGGAAAAAGCAAAGGTCGCACTCTTTGAGATCCTGCGCGATCTCATCGGAGAGGGTGAACCGATCGCATATGAAAAGGACAAAATGACGGTCATTCTCGTCATCGGCGTCAACGGTGTCGGCAAGACGACATCCATCGCTAAGATGGCATACGATATCAAGAGAAGCGGTAAAAAGGTGCTTCTTGCGGCGGCGGATACGTTCCGTGCGGCGGCAATCGACCAGCTCGGCGTTTGGGCTGACCGTGCAGGCGTTGAGTTGATCGCGCAGAACGAAGGCTCTGACCCTGCCGCTGTCGTATACGATGCTGCGGCTGCCGCGAAAAAGAGAGGCACTGAGGTCCTCATCATCGATACCGCAGGCAGACTTCACAACAAGAAGAACCTTATGAACGAGCTGAATAAGATCGACCGCGTCATTTCCCGTGAGCTTCCCGATGCGATTCGTGAAACGCTTCTCGTTCTTGACGCCACAACGGGTCAGAACGCCGTTATTCAGGCAAAGGAATTTAAGTCTGCCGCCGATATTACGGGTCTTGTCCTCACCAAGCTCGACGGCACGGCAAAGGGCGGTATCGTCATTTCCATCAAGAAAGAGCTTGGTATCCCCGTGAAATTCATCGGTGTCGGCGAAAAGATCGACGATCTTCAGGCGTTCTCTGCGGATGAATTTGTAAATGCACTTTTTGAAAAATAAGAAGGAGGCTTTTGCAATGTCTAAAATCGTAATGGCGTCCAATAACCGCCACAAAATCGTAGAAATCGAAACGTTTTTGAAAAAGCTTTGTCCCTTTGATGAAAAGGGCAATGCCTTTGAATATCTTTCTCTCGCGGATATCCATTTTACAGACGATATCGTCGAAGACGGCGATACGTTTGAAGAAAACGCGCTCATCAAGGCGAGAACCGTAGCAAAGCTCGGCTATATCGGCGTTGCAGACGACTCGGGTCTTTGTGTGGATGCGCTGAACGGCGAGCCGGGTGTGTATTCCGCACGCTATGCAGGCGGTCATGACGACGCCGACAACAACAAAAAGCTCCTCGAAAAGATGAAGGACGTTCCCGACGAAAAGAGAACGGGTCATTTCGTTTCCGTCATCGCGTGCGTATTCCCCGACGGCACGGAGCTTGTGGCAAGAGGCGAATGTCCCGGTAAGATCCTTTGGGATTACCGCGGAAACGGCGGCTTCGGTTACGACCCGCTTTTCCTCTATGAGCCGATGGATAAGACCTTTGCCGAAATGAACGCTGAGGAAAAGAACGGCATCAGCCACAGAGCGAACGCCATGGCAAAATTCGCGGTCATCTTTGCCGAGGAGATCAATAAGCGCAAAAATAAATAAAGATCAAAGGAGGATATTGATATGTCAAAGATCATGCTTGCTTTCCTTTTTATTTTCTTGAATTTCAATTTGAATCTGAACGAGCATACGCTGAATCTTTTGCCTGCCTTTGTCGGTTACATTTTCATGTATCAAGGTATCAAAGAATTGATTTACGAAATTCCGCGCTACGCTAAGATACAGAAGTTCGTTATTGTCATGGGCGTTTGTGCGGCGGTGGAATGGGTCATGAACCTTTTGGGTGTCAGCATCGGCATCGGCTTTGCCGTATTGGCATCTGCATATTCGCTCGTCTTGACGTTCATCTCGTTCTATATTTCTTACCATATCGTCAAGGGCATTTCCGACGTGGAAAGAGCAAATTCCTATCCGCTCGGCGGCGAAAAGCTCGAAAAAACATGGCTCGTTTTGGTCGTTTGCGACGGCGCAGGCGCGATTCTTACGCTGATCGGCGTGCTCGGTATTTACGCAATGGCGCTCTTGGCTCTGATTTGCGTTATCGTTGCGCTCGTAGCCATGATCTGCTTCCTCGTATTTTTCGATACCACCAAGAACGAATATTATAAGATGAAAGCGGTCATGGCGCAGAATATGGCGATGAACGCTTATATGGAAGAAAAAAACGCGGAAAATAAGGAAGAAACACAGGAAACGATCGAATAAAAGCCTTCCCCTCAAGGGGAAGCCTCTTACAAAAAACAAAGAAAAACGGAGAAATTTATATTTATGTTGACAAGTAAACAACGCGCATATTTGCGCGGTATGGCAAACTCTTACGACACCATCTATCAGATCGGCAAGGGCGGTATCAGCGATATGATGGTAAGCCAGCTCGACGCGACCTTGGAGGCAAGAGAGCTGATCAAGCTCCGCACGCTCGACGCATGTGAATACGGTCCGCGTGAAGCAGGCGAGATCCTCGCAGAAAAGCTTGGCGCAGACGTGGTTTGCGTAACGGGTACACGCTTCGTGCTTTACCGTGAATCCACCAAGAAAAAGCGCATCGAGCTTCCCAAATGATGAAAAAGGTCGGAATTTTCGGCGGCACGTTCAATCCCGTCCATGCGGGACACGTCAAAGCCGCTCTTGGATTTATCGATGTAGCAGGGCTTGACTCACTTCTCGTCATGCCCGATAAAATACCGCCGCATAAGGTCATCGTCGGCGAGGATCATCCCGAGATCCGCTTCCATATGACAAGGCTCGCCTTTGATGAGGTGAACGCGGACGGAAAGATCACCGTTTCCGATATGGAGCTTCGCCGCGAGGGCAAGAGCTTTACCTATTATACCATCAAGGAGCTTACCGAGGCAGGCGTGGGCGAGCTTTATCTCTACTGCGGAACGGATATGCTTCTTACGTTTGATAAGTGGTTCCGTTTTGCGGATATCCTCTCTATGTGCACACTTGCTTATGCAGGCAGAGAGGTGCAATCGCCCGAGCTTCAGCGTGAGGTAGAGGGAAAAATCCAGATGCTCCGCGAACAATACGGTGCAAGGATCCTCGTGATCCCGCTTGCACCGATCGAAACCTCGTCAAGCGAGGTCAGAGAACGCATCGCAAACGGTGAGGATGTTTCCCACCTTTTGCCCCCTGCCGTTTATGAATATATTAAGGAAAAGAGACTATACAGCAATGACACAGGAAAATGAAAACCGCTTGCGTATCATCCGCGAAGCACTTCCGCGCTTTGAAGAACCGCAGAGAATCGAGCATACGCTCGGTGTATACAGAGAATGTCTTTGGATGTCCAAAATATTTGGACTTTCCGAGGAGGATGCGTATACCATTTGCGCGGCGGCACTCCTGCACGATATCGCAAAGACGCTTCCGCTCGAAAAAGCGCTCCTTCTTGCCGAAAAACAGGGAAAAACGCTGAAAACGGACGTGCCGACGGTCATTCATCAGTATACGGGCGCGATGCTTGCCTTGGAGAAATTCGGATATGATATCGTAAACGACGAAATGCTTTCCGCCATCGAATGTCATACGACAGGGAAGGCAGGCATGACGATGCTGGATAAGATGCTTTTCGTTGCGGATTTCACGGAGGCGGGTAGAAAATACCGTTCCTGTATCGAATTCCGTGAATATTTGCACAGCGGATGTGAAAAAATAAACAAAAATGACAAAAATGCTCGCTTACGCGTGCTTGACGAAGTAACCCGTCGTATCGTCGGGTATACGATCACGTATCTTACCGAAAAGGGTAAGAAGATCGATCTTTCGATGATCGAAGCATGGAACAGCATGGCTTGAACTGACTTTTCTAAAACATCGTAAGCTTTCGGAAAAGGAAAAAACAATGAATCAGCAAAATTTGAAAAACAGGAAAAATAAAAAACGAGAGAATATTCTTTGGCTTTGCATTGGCGTTGCCCTCCTTGCCATTTTCGGTACGATCCTCGGCGTTATTTTTCATGAGCCGAACGTGGAGGATATTCCGAACTTCCCGACGAACGAAACGACGAAGGGGGAGGATGTCGATGTTTCCACAGAGCCGTATGAGAGAAAAGAGGGATATTATACCTTCCTGATCGCGGGCGTGGATGACGTCTCGATGTCCACGGACGTCATGATGCTTGCCTCTCTCGATACCGAAAACAAGAAAATTCATGTGATGCAGCTTCCGCGAGATACCTTTGTTAACGCCGCGGTCGGCGGTTTTACGACCGTGCATCGCGTCAACGCCGTTTTTACGGGGGAATATAACCGTCAGGTGAATAAGGGCATCAGCCAAAAGACCGCGAAAACACTTGCGATGCAAGCGCTTTGCGAACGTTTGGAAACACAGCTTTGCATCACCATCGACGAATACGTTCTCATCAATACCTCTGCGTTTTGTTCGATCATCGATGCGGTCGGCGGTGTAAACTTTGAGGTGCCGTTTGATATGTTTTATGAAGACCCCGAACAGGATCTGTATATCGACCTCAAGGCAGGCTATCAGCATCTTGACGGCGATCAGTGTGAACAGCTCATCCGTTACCGCGACGGCTATAGCCGAGGCGATATCGAACGTATGGAAATGCGCGCGGATTTCATGTCTGCGCTTTTCAGCCAGGTCAAAGCGAATGTGAATCTCGATACGATGCTGAAAATCATCCGCGACAAGAATATCTTGCAGAAAATGAGTACCAGTATGTCCCTTGTCGATCTGCTCGCTTATGTGAAGATGGTCTATACCGTAAAGGATGCGGATATGGATATCCGCACGATCTCGGGCGAGGTCGTACAAAACCCGCACAATGGCTTGTGGCTTTATTTTGTCCTCAATAAGGAGGGCGCACTTTCTGACATCAACGAATGTCTGAACGTTTATACAAATGAAATTCGAATCGATAATTTTGACAAAACAGGATTTTTTACCGATTCTGTAAGTAGCGATCACGCTTATATCCACGATTATTATCTTTCCGATATCGGATGAGAAAGGAATTTATTATGACAGAAAACGAAAACATCGTAACAAAATCTCTTGTTGACGCTTCTCCCCGTGAGCTTGCGGATGCCATCGTGAAAATTTTGGACGCGAAAAAGGCAAGAGACATCAAGCTTTTGAAATTCAAGGAAGGCAATGACCTTACCGATTATTTCGTGCTTTGCAGCGGTACGGCGACCACCCAGATCAAGGGCTTTGCAGGTGAGATCGAATACCGCCTCGGTGAAGCAGGCGTACATCCGCTCCACGTGGACGGTTATGAGACCGGTATGTGGGTCGCTATGGACTATGCACACGTCATCGTTCATATCTTCCATAAGAATGAAAGAGATTTCTATAAGCTCGAAAAGCTTTGGAACGAAGCAGAAGAAATTCCGCTGACCTTTGAAGAAGAATAAAGCGGAGGGCGATCCATAAATCGCCCCTGCAACATATACAATTTATCCAAAAGGATTATTATTTTTTCATATACATGAAGGAGAATCAGTATCATGTCTTATAATTTCAAAGCCGTCGAAGAAAGATGGCAAAAGGTTTGGGACGAAAAACACGCATTTGAAGCCAAGGAAGACCATACACTTCCGAAATTCTATGCGCTCGTAGAGTTCCCGTATCCCAGCGGTGCAGGTATGCACGTTGGTCATATCAAGGCGTATTCCGGTCTTGAAGTTGTTTCCAGAAAGAAAAGAATGCAGGGCTATAACGTCCTTTTCCCGATCGGCTTTGACGCTTTCGGTCTTCCCACCGAAAACTCCGCCATCAAATACAACACCCATCCCCGTGTTCTGACAGACAGAAACATCGAAAAATTTACATCTCAGCTCAAAAAAGTCGGTTTTTCCTTTGACTGGAACCGTGTCATCGACACCACCGACGAAAATTACTATAAGTGGACACAGTGGATCTTCCGCAAGATGTTCGATAACGGACTCGTATTCCGTGAAAAGACCCTCGTAAACTATTGTCCGCACTGTAAGGTCGTTCTTTCCAACGAAGACTCTCAGGGTGGTAAATGCGATATCTGCCACAGCGATATCATTCAGAAATCCAAAGAGGTTTGGTATCTCCGCATCACAGAATACGCAGATAAGCTCCTTTTCGGTCTGGATAAGGTAGATTATCTTCCCAATATCAAGCTCCAGCAGGAAAACTGGATCGGCAGATCTGAGGGTGCATTTGCAAACTTCAAGCTCACAAACTGCGACGAAAACGAATCTCTCCGCATCTATACCACAAGATGCGATACGATGTTCGGCGTAACCTTCATGGTCATCGCGCCCGAGCATCCCATCATTGAAAAATACCGCGACAGAATCGCAAATATCGCTGACCTTGACGCATACAAGGAAGCTTGCGCGAAGAAGACCGAATTTGAACGCACACAGCTCGTCAAGGACAAGACAGGCGTTCGCATCGAGGGCATTTCCGCCATCAACCCCGCAAACGGCAAGGAAATTCCGATCTACATTTCCGACTACGTTATGATGGGCTACGGCACAGGTGCGATCATGGCAGTTCCCGCGCACGATGAACGCGACTATGAATTTGCAAAGAAATTCGGTATCGATATCATCGAAGTTATCAGCGGCGGCAACATCGAAGAAGCGGCTTACACAGGCGACGGCGAAATGGTCAACTCTGATTTTCTCAACGGCATCAAGACCAAGAAGGAAGCCATCGCAAAGATGCTTGCATATCTCACCGAAAAGGGTATCGGTGAAAAGGGCGTTCAGTACAAGATGAAGGACTGGGCGTTCAACCGTCAGAGATATTGGGGCGAACCCATTCCGATCATTCATTGTCCGCATTGCGGTATGGTGGGCGTTCCTTACGAAGAACTTCCTCTCCGTCTTCCCGATATGGAAAACTTTGAACCCGGCGAGGGCGGCGAAAGCCCGCTTGCCAAGGTAGAATCCTTTGTGAACTGCACTTGTCCCAAGTGTGGCGGCGCGGCAAAGCGCGAAACCGATACCATGCCGCAGTGGGCAGGCTCCTCCTGGTACTTCCTCCGTTACTGCGACCCGAACAACGCAGACGCGCTCGCATCCAAGGAAGCACTCGATTACTGGATGCCTGTTGACTGGTATAACGGTGGTATGGAACACGTTACCCGTCATATGATCTATTCTCGTTTCTGGCATCATTTCCTTTATGATATCGGCGTCGTTCCGCATGATGAACCTTATGCGAAACGTACCGCGCAGGGTCTTATCCTCGGTCCTGACGGCGAAAAGATGAGTAAATCCAAGGGTAACGTCGTTGACCCCAACGACGTTGTGGAAGAATACGGCGCAGACGTTCTCCGCGTATACATCCTCTTTATGGGTGATTACGGTGCAGCAGCTCCGTGGTCTCCTTCCAGCATCAAGGGCTGTAAGCGTTTCCTTGAACGTGTAGAGGGTCTTATGTATATGGCAAAGGGCAACGGCGTAACACCCAAGCTCGAATCCGCTTTCCATAAGGCGATCAAGAAGGTTACCGAAGATATCGATACCATGAAGTTCAATACCGCGATCGCAACCCTCATGTCGCTTCTCAATGACATCTACGACGCAAAGACCATCACGATCGATGAACTCAAGCTCTTTGTGAAGCTCCTTTGCCCGTTTGCTCCTCACCTTGCGGAAGAGCTTTGGTCCAGACTCGGTGAGACCGAACTCGTTTCTCTCTCCTCTTGGCCCGTATACGACGAAGCAAAGACTGTTGACGATACCGTCGTCATCGCGCTTCAGGTTCTCGGCAAGACCAAGGATACCGTGGAAGTTCCCAAGGATTGCGATGAGGATACCGCTTTCGCAGCAGCCATGACCAGCGAAAAATTCGCTTCTCTCGTAAACGGCAAGACCATCGTTAAGAAGATCTTCGTTAAGAATAAGATTTTCAATATTATCGTAAAATAAGGTTTTGTGTACTTTTCTTGTCTGACAAGAAAAGTACATATCCCTTTTCTTTCAAAAAGAAAAAGGGAAAGAAAAGAGAACTATGGTAGCAGAAAGGAAAAAACATGGACTTTCTCGTTGATTTTTCCACCCCCTTGGGGGAAATCAAGCCTGTGAACGGTGTTTGTAACGGTCCTTCCAAATTCACGGCGAAATATTTCAAAAAGGCACATATCCCCTTTGCCCGTCTTCATGATATGTGTACTCATTTTTATCATTGCTGTGATATCCCGAGTATTTTTCGTGATTTCGATGCCGATGAAAATGACCCCGCGAATTATGATTTCACACTTTCCGATTATTATATTGAAAAAATCAGAGAGTGTGGAACGGATATCATTTATCGTCTCGGTTCCAGCATGGAGCAGGGAGATTTCCGTTTCCATAATCAGCCCCCGAAGGATTATGCAAAATGGGCGCGTATCTGCGAACACGTCATTCGCCATTACAACGAGGGCTGGGCAAACGGACATCATTGGAATATCCAATATTTTGAGATCTGGAATGAACCCGACACCTGCAATCCCAACCGCGAAATGGACGGTCAATGGACGGGAACTCCCGAAGAATTTGGAGAATTTCTTTCCGTGGCGGCGACCCATCTGAAAAAATGCTTCCCCGACCGCTATATTGGTTCTTATCCGAGCTGTAATATTTTGACACCCGAAAGAGAAGCCTTTTTTCGTACCGTTTTTTCCATTTTGCAAAAAAATAACGTACATATCGACTTTTGTCCGTGGCATTGCTATGGAGATGACCCGAACCGCACAAAACGATATATTGCAAAATTTCGTTCACTTCTTGATGAATACGGCTATCACGATACCGTTCAGTTTTGCACGGAGTGGAATTACTTTTGGCTTCGTCCTGGTGTTTGGTCGGAATTTGAACTTGACGGTGGAGAATATCTCTTTGAAGAAATGTTCAAAACCGCAAGCTCCGAGGTCGGCGCATCGTATAGCCTTGCACAGATGATTACGTTTCAGCAGAGCGAGGTCAAGCTGGCGACGATGCACCGTGCAGACGCACTTTCCGTATATTGCACGATGTTCAATATCTACGGTGTGCCACAGAAGCAGTTTTCCGCGTTCTACGCTTATGATGCTCTTCGCGAGGAAAAGACGGAGGTTGCCGTAACACCGCTTGGCAATACGGACGGCGTTTATGCGCTGGCGGCAGGAAATGCCGATTCCGCTTGCATCGGTATTGCGCAGTATCGCGGTACATGGAAGAGCTATGACCTTGATATCAAGGGGCTTGACGAGAACGCAACTTACGTAGTGGAGCGCTATCTTACCGATGACAAACGCAATTATGAGCGCATTTCTATCGAGGAAGGCAAGCCTTCTGCGCTTTCTTTTCGTCAGTATCTCAAAGAAAATTCCGTTTTTGTGATGAAAATTCGAAAAAAAGCTTGAAAATCCTTACACTCTTTCGCAAAAATTAGAAAAACATATTGACAAAACCCGTTTTGGAATGTATAATAGAAGATGCTGTATCTTGGTAATCTATGAAGACATATAGGAGGTCGAGATCATGATTTTGGATATGTTGCCCATCCTTTCGGGTGCTTCCCAAGAATTACATTTTGATTTTTCTTTTGTCCCCGAAAAGGACGGACTCCTGGTTTCCGTTTATGAGGACGTGGACTTCACAGATCCGATAGTTGTAACGGGATACGTTAAAAACATGGCGGGGTATATGATCCTTCACGCAGACGTCAAGGTGAAATATGATACCATGTGCGCAAGATGCGCCGAACCCGTTTCCAGCGTGCTTGAGATTACGTTTGAAAAGGATATCGCTTCGAGCGGAGATGTTTCGTCCGATAACGACGATTATATCATCATTGAGGATAAAAAACTGGATGTTCTTCCTTCCGTTGAAGAACAGATCATGTTGGAAATGCCCTCGAAAACGCTCTGTAAAGAAGATTGCAAGGGACTTTGTTATAAGTGCGGCAAGAATCTGAATGAAGGGGAATGCTCCTGCGAAAAGCACGAGGTAGACCCGAGACTGGCGATCCTGAAAACATTGTTGAAATAGCGGAATAAAATTTTGTAACAACGACGCGGTGTTTATCACCCAAAAATCTAATGGAGGTAAGGTAACATGGCAGTACCGAAGAAAAAAGTATCGAAGGCAAGACGCGACAAAAGACGCTCCAATGTTTGGAAACTTGACCTTCCCGGCATGACAAAATGCCCCAAATGCGGCGAATACAATCTTTCCCACAGAGTTTGCAGAGCTTGCGGAACATACAACGGCAAGGAAATTGTAAAACAGGACGCATAATTTGCAGCATAGGTTGCAGAGTGATGGCAGGTATGCACGCATACCTGCCTATTTCTTTTGAATTTAAGGGTAAAATATTATGGTTGAAATCACAGGCGTACTGAAGGGTACCCCCGCGGCGCGTCATGGAATCCGCGAAGGCGATAAGCTCATCGCTATCAACGGAAACCTGATCGTGGATGTTCTTGACTATCGCTATTATCTTTGTGAAAAGAAGCTCGTGCTCTCTCTTTGCCGCGACGGAGAAGAATTTTCCGTGAACATCAAGAAGGGAGAATACGATGATATCGGCTTGGAATTTGAGACCTTCCTTATGGATAAAAAGCATTCCTGCCGAAACAAATGTATTTTTTGCTTTATCGATCAGCTCCCGAGGGGCATGAGAGATACCCTTTATTTTAAGGACGATGACAGCCGTCTTTCTTTTTTGCAGGGCAATTACATCACGATGACGAACCTTTCCGACGAGGATGTGGAGCGCATCATCAAGATGAAGATGTCCCCCATCAATATTTCCGTGCATACGACAAATCCCGAGCTTCGCGTGAAGATGCTGAAAAATCCGAACGCGGCAAAATCGCTCGATTATTTGCGCCGTTTTGCGGAGGCGGGTACGGAGATCGGTTGTCAGATCGTGCTTTGCCGCGGCATCAACGACGGTGAGGAGCTTGCGCGCTCCATGCACGATCTTGCGGCATATTATCCCGCTGTCAAAAGCGTTTCCATCGTGCCTGCGGGCATGACGAGATTCCGTGAGGAAAAGGGACTTTATCCCTTGACTCCCTTTACGAAAGAGGAAGCGGCGGCGGTCGTAAAGCAGGTGGAAACCTTTGCGGAGCATTGCCTCGCGGCTTACGGCACACGTATTTTTTACGTTGGCGACGAGCTTTATCTCGAAGCAGGGCTTCCTATTCCTGACGCGGAGTATTACGAGGAATTTCATCAGCTGGAGGATGGCGTCGGTATGATCGCCTCCACCAAGCAGGAATTTTTCGCGGCGCTTGAGGATGCGGACGCAGACGACCGCGCAAGAGAGATCTCGATTGCGACAGGTGTTGCCGCATATCCGCTCATGTGTGAGCTTTCCGAAGCACTCACAAAAAAATATCCGAATATCAAGATCCACGTTTACGAAATCAAAAACAATTATTTTGGGGAACTCGTTACCGTAGCAGGACTCGTTACGGGCAAGGACCTTCTCGAACAGCTCAAGGGCAAGCCCCTTGGCGAGGCGCTCTATATCTCGCAGAATATGCTCCGTCATGAGGGCGACCTTTTCCTTTGCGGTATGAGCATCGACGAGCTTTCCGAAAGCCTTGGCGTGGAGATTTGCCAGACATCATCGGATGGATATGATATTTTTGATGCTTTGCTGGGAAATGCTTGGTAAAAAACAAGTGGACAGATAATGCCTGTCCCTGAAAATAGGTCAAGGAGCAAGCTCCTTGCGGTTTCTTTTGGTATCTTTTCTTGTCCGTACAAGAAAAGTACAAAACAATAAAAAGGAGGCGATCCCATGGCAAAAACAGTTGCCGCCATCGTCGGCAGACCGAACGTTGGCAAAAGCACACTTTTCAATAAGATTGCAGGCACCCGAATCTCCATCGTGGAGGATGTGCCGGGTGTAACACGCGACCGAATTTACTATGAGACCGAATGGAACGGCAAACCGATCGTACTCATCGATACGGGCGGTATTGAACCGAAAACGGATGACCTTATCCTTGCGAAAATGAAAACGCAGGCACAGGTTGCTATTGAGACGGCAGACGTTATCGTTTTCATGTGCGACGTTCACGCGGGACTCACCGCAGACGACCGTGATATCGGCGTTATGCTGCTGAAAAGCGGTAAACCGGTCATCGTTTGCGTCAATAAGATCGATTCTATCGGTGCGCTTCCGATGGAATACTATGAATTTTACGAGCTTGGCTTTGATGGAGACCCCATCGCGCTTTCGTCCCTTCACGGAACGGGTACGGGCGACCTTCTCGACCGAATCCTGGAACTTTCTCCCGCGGATGACACGCCCGTTGAGGAAGACGATTCCATCAAGGTTGCCGTCATCGGTAAGCCGAACGCAGGCAAAAGCTCGCTTGTCAACCGTGTTCTCGGCGAAGAACGCATGATTGTTTCGAATATTGCCGGTACGACGCGCGATGCCATCGACAGTTATGTGGAGAACGAATACGGTAAATTTACCTTTATCGATACGGCAGGTATCCGCCGTCAAAGCAAGGTGCTTGACCGCATCGAAAAATACAGCGTACTTCGTGCACACGCCGCTGTAGAACGCGCAGACGTATGCGTGCTTCTCATCGACGCGACCGAAGGTATCACCGATCAGGACGAAAAGATCGCAGGTCTTGCACATGAAGCAGGCAAAGCGACCATCATCGTCGTCAACAAATGGGACCTTATAGAAAAGGACAATTCCACCGTCAAGGAATTTACCGATAAGATCCGCAATGCACTCGCGTATATGCCCTATGCGCCGATCCTTTTCATTTCTGCGAAAACGGGTCAGAGACTGGGTAAGCTTTACGAATATATCAACTACGTCAACGAACAGGCAGCGCTCCGTATCTCTACGGGTATGCTCAATGACGTTCTGTCGGATGCGATCACCAAGGTTCCGCCTCCGACAGACCGAGGCAGACGTCTCAAGATCTACTATATGACAGAAGCAGGCGTTCGTCCGCCTACATTCGTCATTTTCTGTAACGAAGCAGAGCTTTTCCATTTCTCATATCAGCGTTATATTGAGAATAAAATGCGAGAAGTATTTGGCTTCCACGGAACGCCGATTCGTTTCGTTATCCGCCAAAAAGGCGATGAACAGCCGTAATTCCAAAAATTTGACTTGCCGCCACGCGGCAGAACGGAGATTTTATGGGTGATTTTTATCATAAATGTCTTGAGCAGGGAATTGTCGGTATGCTCGGCTATGAATATGGAACGGTGCCGTTTTTCCTTGCAATGGTGATTTGTGTCGTTGTGCCGTATTTGCTCGGCAGTATCAATTTTGCCATTATCTTTTCCAAGGTATTTCATCACGACGACGTTCGTGCACATGGCAGCGGTAATGCAGGCTCGACCAATATGCTCCGCACCTATGGTATCAAGACCGCCGCGCTTACCTTTCTTTGCGACTTTTTGAAAGGCATGATTTCCGCGCTTTTGGGACTTCTTGTTATCCCCTATCCCTTTGGATTTACCTATATTTCGGGGCTTGCATGCCTTATCGGTCATGCGTTTCCGCTTTATTACGGATTCAAGGGCGGTAAATGTGTCGCATCGCTTGCAGGTGTGATGCTTATCGTCAATCCCCTTGCTTTTGTTTTGGTCTTAGTTGCCTTTGTGTTTATCGTTTTGCTTTCGCATTATATCTCGCTTGCTTCGGTCATCAGCGCCATTGCGCTTCCTGTTGTCAATAACATCATGCCGTTTCATGCGACTCCCGTTCCGCCGTTCGGTATCATTGCGATGGTGCTGATGGGTGCGCTGGTCGTATTTTTGCATCGCAAGAATATCGTGCGCCTTTGGCAGGGTACGGAATCGAAAGTATCGTTCCGATCAAAAAAATCCGAAAAAAATTGAAAATTTTTCAATAAATTTTGAAAAAACTATTGCTATTTTTCAAAATAAATGATATGATAGTGTAGTAATGCAGATAAAACGGGTAGGATGCCACCCTCTCATGGCTGACCACCACGATTTATATCGAAATCGACAAGGAGGTGTACACGATGCCGAATATCAAGTCCGCGAAAAAACGCGTAAAAGTTATCGAAACAAAAACTCTTCAGAATAAAATGTTCAAGACTGCTCTCAAGACTGACATGAAGAAGTACGAAGCTGCTGTCGCTGCTGGCGACAAGGCTCTCGCTCAGGAAACTTACAAGCAGGCTGTTAAGAAGATCGACCAGGCTGTAGCTCACGGTATTCTTCACAAAAACAACGCTGCAAGAAAGAAGAGCAGATTCACAACCATGCTCAACAGCATGAACGGTTAATTTCTGAACCTCATATAAAAAAAGACTCATTCTTCTCACCGAATGGGTCTCTTTTTTTCGCTTTTCTTTGGAAAAAGAAAAGACTCGCAAAAGAAACCTTTCGCTTTTCTTTAGAAAAAGAAAAGGCTCGCAAAAGAAACCGCTTGTGGTTCACGAACCGAGTGCGTATTTCTACCGAGGCAGGTCTGTCGCGCAGGAGGCGCTTTTCATACCGTTAAGCCTTCCCCTTTGAGGGGAAGGGGGACCGTTTTGCTTTGCAAAATGGTGGATGAGGTGTTTTTAAGCTCATATTGGCGCTCCGCTTAAAATAACCGCGGAGTAAAACTAAAAAGATAAAGTTTTATAAGTGGACAAGCGGTGTGCATTTTGGTTTTCGCACGCCTAACACATGGAATGGGTCAAGGGGCGAGCCCCTTGCATTTCTTTTTGCTTCTTTTTCTTGTGCCATAGGGATTTGCGCCAAACCGACCTCGCCGTTTTGCTATGCTTGAAGATGCGCAAAGTTTAGATAGGCGAGCAACTTCCGGCGGGCGTTGCCCGCTTTTTGGGCCACTTTTTCTTTATTGTAAAAGAAAAAGCGGCGCGGAAGGTTGACAAGTGTTTTTTTGAATGATATAATAACTTTTATAGGAATTAAAATCAATCTGTCTATTGAGGTTTTTTTATGCAAGTTTCAAAAAAACAACTCATTGTTTGGTGTGGTGCTCTGCTTTTGGTGTTTGCGATATTGATTGTGGCAATGTATTTATCGCAATCCGAAAGAAATATAGCTGATACACCGACGGAAAAACAAGATTCGACGACAGAAATCTACAATATCACTTCCATGGAAGGACGAAAAACTTATATTTTTTCCCCTCAAACCATAAAATATTTTTTCACCCCAACAGCGGAAGAGTTTTTTTCGACCCGATATTCTTGGTATGATTCCTGCGAAGATTTCAGAACATATGCCGGAATTGATGAAAATGGAAATTTAATTCTTCATTTGACGGAGGCTCAGGAAAACGCGCATCTGCAAATTTATAATTCCGGAATAGAACATTTTAAAAATGTGCCCGGAGTGGATATTGCAGAAGACTATACAAGCTTTACCATTACCGGAACGGAAAAAGAGGTTTCTCATATATTGTACTATCATTTTCCAACGACATTGATGTTCGAAATGAGATATAGACAGTTGTATGGCGGAAAATCTCCTGATGCGATTACCATAACGGTGAATTTTGTAAATAGCGAAACCGAGGAAACGATGTATTCTGCCACATGGCCACAGGATGTCATTCAGTTCGATTTTGATAATCCGTTTTCGTAAGTAAAAAATATAAAAGTGAAATAAATCTATCAGAAAAATATAAAGGAGACACAATATGAAAGTCAGCAAAATGCTCGGTGAACGCTTCAAGGAAGCACCGAAGGATTGTATCATTGCCAGCCATGCGCTCATGATGCGCGGCGGTTACATGAAATATGTCGGCAACGGCATTTATTCTCTTTTTACCCCTACCAAACGTATCACAACTAAGATCGAAAGAATCATTCGTGAAGAAATGGATCGCATCGACGGTCAGGAAGTTATGTTCCCCGTTGTAATGCCCGCAACTCTTTGGGAAGAATCCGGCAGATATACCAGCATCGGCAGCGAAATGGCTCGCTTCAAGGATCGTGGCGGCAACCCCATGGTTCTCGGTATGACACACGAAGAAGCGGCAGTACATCTTGCACGCGATACCGCAAAATCCTATGCAGATTTCCCGTTCATGATCTATCAGGTTCAGACCAAATTCCGTGATGAACCCCGTGCGCGCGGCGGTCTTATCCGTGTACGCGAATTTACCATGAAGGACGCATATTCCTTCCATACCTCTCAGGAGGATCTTGAAGCATACTACGAAAAAGCACATGAAGCATACGAACGCATCTTCAAGCGTGCAGGCGCGAAAAACGTGATCTCCGTTAAATCCGACTCGGGTATGATGGGCGGTAGCGTTTCTCATGAATTTATGCTTCTTTCCGAAATCGGTGAAGATACACTTGCTATTTGTCCCGAATGTGGCTACAAGGCGAATATGGAAGCCGCAGATTGCCTTGTTAAGAACGAAGCAGGTGTTGCAGAAGAACTCACAAAGGTTCACACACCGAACAGCAAGACCATTGAAGAAGTTGTAAACTTCCTCGGCACAGACGCGAAAAAGCTCTGCAAAGCCGTTGTATAT
This sequence comes from Eubacteriales bacterium, assembly GCA_045124015.1. Classification (GTDB taxonomy): domain Bacteria; phylum Bacillota; class Clostridia; order Oscillospirales; family CAG-272; genus QALR01. The sequence continues at coordinate 20,659 of JBGVLA010000114.1, forward strand.
CAGAAGAATGAAGATGATTCTTATATCATCGTATTCATTCGCGGCGACCTTGAGGTCAACGAAACCAAGCTCCGCAACTATCTCGGCTATGAGATCCATCCCGCGACCGCGATCACAGAAGAAAGCGGTATCGTAGCAGGCTTTATCGGCGCTATCGGTCTTGATAAGAACATCAAGACGGTTTGGGATCGTTCTCTCGTTGGCATTGAAAGCCTTGTTTGCGGTGCAAACGAAGCAGATTACCACTACACAGGCATGAACGTTGCCCGTGATATCGGTGAAGTTGACTACGTTGACGTTGCAAAGATCTACGAAGGCGCGGTCTGCCCCGTTTGCGGTAAGCCTGTGATCGCCATCAATAAGGGTATCGAAGTCGGTAACATCTTCCAGCTTGGCACAAAATATACCAAGTCCATGGATATGACCTATCTCGATGCAAACGGTGAAGCACAGCATCCGATCATGGGTTGCTACGGTATCGGTGTCGGTCGTCTTTGCGCTTCCATCTGTCAGGAAAGCCATGACAAGTTTGGTCCTATCTGGCCGATGTCCATCGCTCCTTGGCACGTTGAAGTTTGCAACCTCCGTACAGATAACGAGCTTGTCAATAACACAGCAAACGAGCTTTATGAATCCCTCAAGAATCTCGGCGTAGAGGTTCTCTATGATGATAGAGATATCCGTCCGGGCGCGATGTTTGCGGATGCAGACCTTCTCGGCGTTCCTGTTCGTGCGGTCGTTTCTCCTAAGACCTGCGAAAAGGGCGTTATCGAGGTTTCTTTCCGTGATAAATCCTTTAAGGGTGAGTTCCCGATCGCAGAAGCGGCTGAAAAGATCAAAGAGATCGTTAAGGCAGAGCTTGCAAAATACGAAATTTGATGAATACAAAAAAGGCGGCACGAGTGCCGCCTTTGATTATAGATATGATCATTGAAATGGAATCCTTTTTTGGAGATTATTAAGCCTTCCCCTGTGGGGGAAGGTGGCAGGCGAAGCCTGACGGATGAGGTGTTTTGAATAAAATTTTACTACTCATCCTCAAGTTTTAGTTAAGATGGGGCGATTCACGAATCGCCCGCTATATCTTTTAATCCCTCACATAGGTGAACGTCATGCCGAACGCGCCCTCATAGGTTTCGAGAAACACCGTATCACCCGCATCCTTGCTTTGATACATCGAGGAGGGAATGGTATACGTTTCCTCTATGCCGTCGGGAAGCTTCACGGTGATTTTATAGACCGCACTGCTTTTTCTGCGATTTTCTTTTCGGTAATGTACGATTTGGGCGCTTTGTGTGGAAACGGGCTCATCGCCCATGGTCTTCATGCCGATACCGCCGATGATGCTGGTGGAGATCAAAAATGCAAGCAGGACAAATACGATAGCGCCTGTTTTAATGAATTTGACTTCTCGGATATAGCGTGCAAAAATCACGGCTATCAGGAGAAGCGCGCAGATGATGGTCGGCAAAATCCAGCCTTCTGCGTTGTAATCGCCGTAAACAAGAGGTGCGGCATTGAACACGATCGGTATCCAAAGAAACACGCCGATGGGCATTTCATCGTGATTTTTGATCCGACGTGCGGTTTTCCCCGGATGATAAACGGAAAAATACGCGGGAAGCGCCAGCACCAAGGCGAGATTGATGAGAAACAGGGCCGCGGAAATGGTGAAAACGGCATCAAAATGCTTGGATAGCAAGAAGATGGAAATGATCATAAAGCCGAGCTGCGCGAATAAGTAGATGCTGATACATTTTTGCAGAAACGGATTTCGTTTTTCGCGCATCTCCTTGCGATATGCTTTTTCGAGCTTATCTTCTTTCGGTGTAGGCGGAGCTTTCTTTTTGATGGGGAACGGCATATCTGCGAAAAATTCCCAAAGTTCCGCTTCGGTGATGTCGCTGATGATCTCAAATTTCCGATGGTTTTGATTGGTTTCGATGATGATATCGCCAAAGAAAAGGTCGGTCTTTTTACCGTGTTCATCATAATGCACATCTCCGCAAACGGAGATGTTTTTTATTTGGGAAAAAGGCAGGATGATATCTCGGCTCGTCTTGGTTTCGATTTTGGGGATCGTAGGGTCATTTTCGTTTTGCTCGTTCGTGTGGCGCAAAAAAAGCTCATTTTTCAAGCGAAAAAGGCGGTATATTTTGGTTTTGCCTGCGATTTCAAGATAAGTATGCTCCATATGAGCCTCCCTTTTATAGTGCTTGGGTTCGGTGAAAATTTAAGAAAAGCTCCCCTCGCGGTCATCTTGAGTAAAGAGCCGCCGAGATTCCGCCTGCGGCGTTGATGTGCAGTTCGATTTCGCTTCGCTTCACTCAGAATGACAGCGCGGCTCGCAGTCGAAACCCGTAGGGCGAGCGCTTGCGCTCGGATCTTGCGAGGGGAAAATATCAACTTTTGGTTGAAAGTGCGCTGAAAGGACAGGTAACTGTCCTTTTTCTCTATTATAGCATGGTTTACCTTTCAAATCAATAAAAGAACGGTTGAAAAAACCGCCGAAAATCGGCGGTTTTTGTATGATGGGAATTGCTCGAATCGACCTCGCCGTTTTGCCGTGTTTGGCAGTGGGAAACGCTGAGATAGGCGAGTAACTTCTGGCGGGCGTTGCCCGCATCATTCAAAATCTGCGAAAATACGGTCAAATTCTGCAGTTGCCGTTTCTTTGTCCTGCGGCAGGAACAAAAGCCAAGTCGCCATATCGCAAGTCCACATTTCAGGGCTATTGGTCGTCAAACGAACGATGATCTTGCCGTTTGCACAGAGGTAAGCGGTCGCGTCCTTATGCGTATAGGAACCGCTGGAACGGTGAAACATGACGATATTCAGTGCATTTTCCGCAAAAAACGCTTCATCATACTGCGAGGCATTGGCAAGCGCCGTTCCGTCTGAGCCGTAATTTCCGCTTTCTACATGTGGCTTCAGCACGTTTGTCTGCCAAGCGAGAAAGCTTTCATGATCGTCAAAGCGTATAAGACTTGCCTTTTTGGAATCGAAATTGGTATTGATCGCTTTCACGTTATAGCCTGTGAAAAGCGTTTCCGCATCTATATAAGACACACGGGAGAAAGAATTTTGCATATGCTCGGGGCAGATATCCGTTAGGGTGGAATGGGGAGAAGCATTTCCATTTTCATATGTGGAAACGGTGATGAGCATATCCACGCTTGCATTTTTGATATTGTGTTTTTTATCGGGAATGAGAAACATTTCGTAGGTATAATCGTCGGTAACGATATAGGGCTGCGTATATTTCAGCTCGATCATATAATTTTTGCCATGCTGAGAGATATTTTTCAAACCATAAGATGTAGAGGAGCTCTTACCGAAAAGAATGAGCATGAGTGCGTTTTCTTCAAAGAAGGATTCTTCATAGGTTTTCAGTACTTGTACCGCTTCGCACATGGCGCTCTCTGTCAAAAACGCCTGTAACTTCTCATAAGAAAGAAGACGGAGCGCAATATGCTCGGAGTTTTCCCATGCGTTCATATGTCCCGTTACATAAAAGCCGTCATAGGTTTTCATCAAATTTTCATAATTCAAAAGATCTGCAAAGAAGAAATCGGAATCAGCAAGGCTCATGGGTGTTGCCGTCGGGTCGGTGGGGGTAACGATATCGTTTTTTGTCGTTTCGGTGATTTGTGTTTGTGTCGTTTGCTCGGTCGTCGGTTTGATCGGGGACGTTGTCTGTTCGCATGGATATGTGCTTGTGCAAAACGGTGTTTCTTCTGCAGGCGGCGTTTCTCCGCAAGCGAATAGGGAAAGGGTCAACATTACAGTCAAAACGATCGCGGTTAATTTTTTCATGGGGTTTCCTCCTTTTGCGGTCGATTTTTTCGCGCCAAGGTAGCAAAAAAGGCGCATTTTTTACGGTTTTAAGAGAAGTTCTTCTCCATTTTCATAACCTTTGTCGTAAAAATTGCGTCTTTTTCTCAGAAAAAATGAAAATTTTTTCGATGTTTTTGTATCCATGAAACGGACATATATTCAGCCTTCTCCATTGGGAAAGGCTGGAATCGCAAGTTTAATTTCCCGAAATTTCCAGATACCAAACTGAAACCTCGGCATTTTCTCTTGCGCGATCAACAGGCGGAAAATCGGGATGCCACAAAATGCCGTCTGCATCGCAAAGCAAGGGGCGTTTTTTCATGACAGAATCCGCACCAGAAAGGAGCTTCTTGCATTTTCTTGTCATACCGCCCAAGCGATAGCTCTCGCCGTTTTTACGCGGACGCAGATGCAAGGTTGTAAGAGATTTCATAGGAATTTGGGCGCTTGCGGAAAAGGTTGCGGTTGCAAGCAGACCGTCGTCGGGGGGCGAGTCTACGAAAACCAAAATGCCGTTTTTCAGTTTGTTTTCTCCTGCTTTGAGTGCGATTTTTTCTTGCAATGCGTTTTCTTCCTTCGTTTCATGCGAAAAACGGAGCGTTTTGCCGTCGAGACGGGCGGTGATGCCACCGGTGAGGCTGACGGAATGTCCCTTTTCCTTATGATATAAAAGGTCGATAACGGCGGCGCTTTGTACGGCGGAGAGCGTTTCGCCTCCTGCGTTTTGATAAAGCTCGGAAAGGACGGCATAAAGCAGAGCAGGGGAAAGCGTGCGGAGCGTATCGGCATTTTCTGCGGTTTTCTTATCTTTCAAAAGATCTCTCGCTTCTTCTGTGAGGTGGGAAGCCGCGTTTTGTGCGATTTCTGCGGTTTTGCGCGCGTTTTCTTCTGCTTGCGGGTTGATCTCTTTGAGCTTGGGAACGATCTCGTGGCGAATAAAATTGCGCGTATAATGCGTATCCGTATTGGTGGAATCCGTAACGTAAGAGAGACCGTTTTCCGATAGATAGCAGAGGATCTCCTCTCTCGTGGCATCGAGAAGAGGACGCACGATGCGAATTTCACCTAAGGGGCGTGTGGGGGGGATGCCTGCAAGACCTACAAGTCCCGTTCCGCGGCAGAGATGAAAGAGCATCGTTTCCAGATTATCTCCCGCGTTATGGGCAAGGGAAACGGTGGTGCACCCGTATGCCTTTGCGGTCTCCTCCAAAAATTCATAGCGGATGCGTCTTGCGGTCTCTTCGATGGCGACACCGCCGCTGATTTCGGAAACGTTTGCACGTTTACAAACGAAGGAAATGCCCTGTGCTTGACAGAAATCTCGGCAAAATGCTTCATCTCGCTCGGATTCCGCGCCGCGGAGCATATGATTGACATGGAGCGCGATGACACGTTCTTTGCCGAGAATGGAGATCAGTGCGTGCAAAAGCGTCATGGAATCCGCACCGCCCGAAAAGCCGACGAGCGTTTTTTCGTTATGACGGTAAAAACCGTGTTTTTTATCCAAATTACGCATTTTTTGCGCTAAATTTACGTGTTTTTTCATATTTTTATAAGATTTTGCCCCGTCGTTTGACGGGGCTTTTTATTTGTTTTTTTGAAAAAATGAAGCTTATTCGTTTTCTTCTCGCTCGACTTCTTGGGTAAGGAATTTTGTGAATTGACCGATCCAAGCTTGCCCTCATTTACAAAGTAAATGATCGAGACATATTACAAAATTCGAACCAAGTAAAGCCGGGTATAGATGTGTTTGCACAAAAGCGCAGGATCGGTAAAAAAGAAACAGCCTTATTCGTTTTCTTCTCGTTCGACTTCTTGGGTAAGGAATTTTGTGAATTGACCGATCCAAGCCAATTTAACGGTACCCGTGGAACCGTGGCGGTTTTTGGCGACGATACATTCCGCAACGCTTTGCTCGCCCGGACCGGGTTCTTTGTAGTATTCATCACGATAGAGGAAGAGAATGATATCCGCGTCCTGCTCGATCGCACCCGAATCTCGAAGGTCGGAAAGCATCGGACGTTTATCCGTACGGCTTTCAGGACCACGGGAAAGCTGTGCGCAACAAATGACGGGGATCTTGAGCTCTTTTGCGAGAATTTTCAGTCCGCGAGAGATATCGCCGACTTCAAGTACGCGGTTGTCGGTTCTTCTGCCTTCGCCTTGCATAAGCTGGAGATAGTCCACGACGACAAGACCGAGGTTTTTCACGCGGCGCAGCTTTGCTTTCATACGGGTTACGGTGATACCCGTGGTATCATCGATGAGAATGTTGCTTTCGGAAAGCTCGGCGGCGGCATCGGCAAGCTGTTTGTATTGTTCCGATGTGAGATCGCCCGAACGGATAGCATAGCTATCGACGAGCGCTTCGCTGGAAAGCATACGGGAAGCGAGCTGTTCCGCCGACATTTCAAGCGAAAAGACGCACACGTTCTTTTTTGTCGATTTTGCGATATTGGTAGCGAGGTTCATACAAAAACTCGTTTTACCCATACCGGGTCGCGCGCCAACGATGACAAGGTCGCCTTCGCCAAGACCGACGAGTGTACGGTCAAGGGCAGAATATCCTGTCGGTGTTCCCGATGCGGCGGCTTTATCGCGCGCGAGAAGGTCAAGACGCGCATAGGTTCGGCTGATGGCTTCACGGATATGCACAAAGCCCTTATTTTCACTGCCTTGCGCGATGGCAAAGACCTTTTGCTCGGCGCTGTCGATGATATCCTTGACCTCGCCTTGCGCTGTGAATGCCATTTCACGAATTTCATCCGATGCGCCGATGAGCGAGCGCAGAAGGCTCTTTTCGCGGACGATCTGTGCATAGTCCAATACGTTTGCGGCGGACGGAACGGTTTCCGCAATGATCTTGATATATTTTTTGCTTTCTTCTTCGTTGTATACACCGCGCGAAACGAGTGTATCAATGAGCGTTACAAGGTCGATCTCTCGGCTTTTCGAGAAAAGATCGTACATGGCGTAAAAAATTTCGCCGTGCTCCTCGAGATAAAAATCCTCCGCGCGGAGAATTTCAGTAAGGTCGGCAAAGCAGTTCGGGTCGATCAAGATCGAGCCGAGAACAGATTGCTCCGCTTCCAAGGCGCATGGGAGATTTCTTTGGATGTCTGCCATAAGAACCTCCGTTTTTATAATGATTTTGGGGCTTATTTATCGGAAACGACCACGGTGATTTTACCCGAGATCTCGGGATAGAGCTTGACTTCGGGCTGATAGGTGCCGAATGCCTTGATGGGGTCGGTAAGATTGATCTTACGTTTGTCAATGGTGATCTTATGCTGTGCGGCGAGCTGCTCTGCGATCTCCTTGGACGTTACGGAGCCGTAGATTCTGCCGTCAGCACCCGCCTGCGCCTTGATCTTAACGGTAACGGTCTTGAGTTTTTCTGCGGTATCGCGTGCGGCCTGCTTTTCAAGCTCGATCTGGCGAAGTCTTGCTTCTTCCTTTCCCTTGAGCTCATTCATGATCTTGTTATCTGCAGGTGTTGCGAGGTTCTTCGGGAAAAGGAAGTTTCTTGCGTAGCCGTCGGAAACGTTGACGACCTGTCCTTTTTTGCCCTGACCTTTTACATCGCTTAAAAGTACAACTTTCATGGGTTTATATCCTCCGAGTTTGTTTCAAAAATATAGATAATATATTATATCATATTTTTTTTGATAAATCAATAAGAATTTCGGAGAAAAGATTTTTCTCTGCGAAACTATGGAAATATTGACAGAGAAAAAAAATTATGGTAAACTGAACATAGTAATGCTTTTTTAGAGGAAATTTTTGGACAACTTTGCTATGAAAATACGATCTTAAAATTCTGAAAGGAGAATTTTTATGAAAAAGAAACTCATTGCAGGCGTGCTTGCGGCGTCGATGTGCTTGACGATGGCGGCGTGCGATAAACCGGATTTTGAAGACAGTACGGTTATCGACCCGAATTTGACCACGACCGTTGCGCCCACTCCCACAGGTACGACGGCAGGAACCGACTTCACGACTGCGACAGACACTACGGCTGAGACTACGACTGTCAAGCCTGATGCCCCCATCGTTTCGCAAAACGTCTACGATCTGGAAAAGGTCCAGGTTGGCAAGTACATTACGTTTATGTATAACGCGGCATCCGCTGACGTCAAATGGGATGTGCAAAAGGGCGTTGGTACACGTGAGACCGTAACCTTTACCGTAACGATGCGCGATGGCTATCTGATGGACGGTTGGTCTGAGAAAGATGCCGTTGTAAACGGCAAGGAAGCGATCTCCAAGGAGCTTACCTATCAGATGAGTGTTTCCTCTGCAACGAAGCTCTACCTCAATACGAGCATTCAACTCGTTTACCATGCAAACGGCGGTGAGATCGCCAAGGCAGGCTTTGATGGCACGGATACCTTCTCCGTCGTTTTCCACCAGAATCCCAATACGCTTCCCGAGCAGGGATATTTCAAACGCGACGGTTATCTTTTGACAGGATACAATACCAAGGCGGATGGCACAGGCGAGGCTGTTTCGCTCGGTTCTAAAGTGAGCGCAAACGGCGAAGGCAAGATCGAGCTTTACTGCGTTTGGGAGCCTTTCGCACCCGAGACGGATTTCGAGGTGAGAGCTGCCGGCTCGAACGTGTATATCACAAAATATCTCGGTACGAACGATAACGTTGTCGTGCCGGAAACGATCGGCGGCAAAAAGGTCGTTGGTCTTGGCTATGCATCCTTTGAAATGACCGCGGTCAAGCGCGTCGTTGTTCCCTCGACCGTGAAAGAGATTGAGGAAGATGCTTTCTATAAATGCACAGAGCTTGAAACGCTCGTGCTTTTCGATACCATTCAGAAAATTTCCGATGTAGCCTTTGAAAGATGCGATAAATTTACAGATATTCGTCTTAACACCACAAAAACGCTCATCGATGATTGGTTCAGCAGCACCGCGGCGAAGATCGACCGACTCATCTGGGCGAAGGATAAGAAAAAGATCATCATCATCGGCGGTTCGGGTTCTCTTTACGGCTTTAACTCCGCTGTCATTGACGAAGCTTTGAATGGTGAATATGAGATCATCAACTTGGGTGAAAACGCGAATATCACTTCTATTGTGTATTTTGATATCGTGGAAGATCTCGTAAACGAGGGCGATATCGTGCTTTGGTGTCCCGAGCCCGGCTCCTATACGCTCGGCAATCCCGCTTGCTCCACTCGTTTCTGGGAATTCAGAAAATCCAATTACGATTTTACGAAATACATCAACATACAACACTATAAAGGACTTCTTTCTTCCTTCGGAAGCTTTTCCACAAGCCTTGCTTCCAGAAAATTTAAGGATTACGATAAGCTTTCGACCTCGATGACCAAATACGGCGACGACATGGGTAACCGCGACAGCAAGGGTCAGAGCTATAATTACAATTTCAATTATGGCTTTGGCGGTAAGGATGCGATTACGGAGATCGTTGCAAACATGACGGCGAAGGGCGTGAAGGTATTCTATTCCTTTGCCGCTATGCAGGAAAGCGGTATGAAAGACGTAAATGAAAAAGACGTTTTGGCGATGGAAGAGCTTGTTACCTCCGTTCCCGGTATCGTTTCCATCTCCGATTATCATGATCTCATTTTGGAAGATCAATATTTCTATGATTCCGCATGGCATCTCACCGACGAGGGCTCGACTGTGCGCTCCGAACAGGTGGCAAAGGATCTCCTTGCGGCTCTTGGAAAATCGTAATGTGAGGGCTTACATATGAATTTTTGGGATTTTTTGCTCACGGCAGATAGCGGTGAGAATTTCCCGAAGGTCCTTCTTTTCATGCTTGTATGCTTGGCGGTGGCGGTGCTTCTTACCTTTTTGGAGCATCGCCTCCGTACAAAATGGGTCTTTGTTGCGCTTCAAGCCGTACTGATCACGGCATCGGCGTTCCTTTTCATGACCCTTGGCGCGGGACTTTCGGAAATGCTCGTATTTTTGCTTCTTTATTTGCTTGTTCGTCTTTGCTTTGTTTTCTTTGAGGGGAGGGGTAAGGTATGATCTTTAATTCTGCGGAATTTTTGCTTTTTTATCCCATCGTTCTCCTTTTCTATTTTATTTTGCCTAAGAAAACGAAATGGGTGTGGCTTCTCGCCGCAAGCTATTTCTTCTATATGATTTGGAATCCGCCGCTCATCTTCCTTATTCTTTTCACAACGGCAGTTTCCTATATCAGTGCGATCCTCATGGAGAAAAGCGAAAGCAAGGCAGTCAGAAGATTTTGGCTGACGGCGACGCTGATCACGTCTCTCGGCGTGCTCTTCTTCTTTAAGTATTTCAATTTCCTTGCGGATTCCGCCATCTCCCTTTGGAATCTTTTCGGCGGACAGGCAGACGATCTCGTTTTGAATCTCATTTTGCCCGTCGGTATCTCCTTCTATACCTTCCAGACGCTTTCTTACGTTATCGACGTTTATAGAGGAAGCATCAAAGCGGAGCGTCATTTCGGTTGGTATGCGCTTTTCGTTTCGTTTTTCCCCCAGCTTGTGGCAGGTCCTATCGAACGACCCGACAACCTGCTCCCTCAGCTCAAGGCGGAGCATAAGCTCGAGGCTGAAAACGCTTGGATCGGTCTTCAGAAAATGGCGGTCGGTTTCTTTAAGAAAATCGTCGTTGCCGATCTCATTGCGGAATACGTAAACGTGGTCTATAACAATGCTGAGGAAGCAACGGGATGGGGCATCGTGATCGCCTCCGTGCTTTTCTCCGTACAGATCTATTGCGACTTTTCGGGTTATACCGATATCGCTATCGGTTGCGCACGCGTCATGGGCATTCGTCTTATGCAAAACTTCAACAGACCTTATCAGGCGAGAAGCATCAAGGAATTTTGGGCGCGCTGGCATATCAGCCTTTCCACATGGTTCCGCGATTATCTCTATATCCCGCTTGGCGGCAACCGTTGCTCTAAGGCGAGACATTATTTCAATCTTTTCGTCGTTTTCTTCGTCAGCGGTCTTTGGCATGGCGCAAACTGGACGTTCGTGCTTTGGGGTTCGCTCCACGGTGTTTATCAGATCGTGGGCGCCATCACCAAAAAGCCGAGAGAAAAGCTGTATGCGAAGCTCCATATCAAGACGGATTCCCTGCTTTTCACGCTTTGGCAGAGATTTTGGACGTTCGTGCTCGTCTGCATTTCGTGGATACTCTTCCGCGCAAACAGCATTTCGGACGTCGGCGTGCTTCTTGAAAGACTTGCGTCCCCGTGGGGCTCGCTTGCGGATACGCTCATCGCGCTGGATCTGAATCTCGTGGCGATCCTCGTAACCGTGCTTTCCATCGTGATCCTTTCCATCCTTGACCGCATCGGTGCGGATGAAAGCATTGCGGAAACAGGTACGCTTTCCCGTCAGTATACGGCAGGTCTTACTGCGCTTGTCGTGGCGGTCGCTTGGTGCTTGCTTCTTTCCGTGGGTGGCGCGTCTGCGTTTATCTACTTCCAATTTTAACCCGAGGAAAGGACGGTAAATGAATATGAAAAAATCATTTTTGCGTTTCTTGGCGGTTTTGCTTCTTGCGGCGCTTCCCATCGTATTCGTGGGTGCGCTCGGATTTGCGATTCCTGACCAATTTGAAAAAACATTCCTCGGTGAATTTGACAACAAGGTGGAACGCCTTTACGCAACAGAGGGCGAAAAGATCGTCGTGATCGGTGGCAGCTCGGTGGCGTTTGGCGTGGATGCAAAGCTTCTTTCCGAGCAGCTCGGAAAGCCCGTGATCAACTTCGGTCTTTACGCAACGCTTGGCACAAAGACCATGCTCGATTATGCCAAGGATGCCATCGGTGAGGGGGATATCATCGTCATTGCGCCCGAAATGAACGCGCAGACATGGTCGCTCTACTTCAACGCGGAGGCGATGTGGCAAGCGGTGGACGGCGATTTCGCGCTTCTTTCTCACATTGATTCCGACGATATGCCTGCGATGCTCGGCGGCTTTTGGAAATTTGCCGTAAGCAAGCTTGGCTATGCGATGCAGGACGACGAGCTTGACCCCGAGGGCATCTATAACGCCGCTTCCTTTGACGATCACGGCTTTATCCGTTATCGCCGCGATAAGGACTATAATACGATGGTCGGCGGTGTGGATGCAAGCATGGTCATCGATTTTGATACGGCGATGATCTCCGCAGATTTTGTGGAATACGTCAATGACTATATCGCTTATGCGGAAAGCAAGGGTGCGAAGGTCTATCTCTCGTTCTGTCCGATGAATGAAAATGCACTTCCGCTGGATATTACGCTGGAGACCTTGGAGGCTTATACGGCGTATCTAGCAGAGAATTTCGACTGTGAGATCCTCGGCGATCCGAACTATATGATCTATCCCTCGGGATATTTCTATGACAGCAACTTCCATCTCAACAGTGCAGGCGCGACGGTCCATACAAGACAGCTTGCGATCGATCTTGCGCCTCTCGTGGGACTTACGGAAGCGGATATCACGATCGATTATCCCGAACCGCCCGAGATCCCCACAGGCTCTGACGAGCCCGAGGTTTATGAATATGACGAGAATGAAGTGTATTTCACCTATGAGATCACCGATTTCGGCGTTTATATCACGGGTCTCAGCGAGCTTGGCAAGGCACAGGAAACGCTGACAACGCCTCTCGCATACGACGGCAAAAAGGTCGTTTCGTTCAAAGCGGATACCTTTGCCGGTGCGGATAAGCTTCGTGAATTTACCATTACGAAGAATATCGGTCAGATTCCCGACGGTACGTTCCGCGGCGCTTCGAATCTGACGAAGATCCATATTGAAGCGGTCGACCCGAACGATACAACGGTCAATAATCTTTCGGGTATGGCGATGGAAGGTCTTCCTTCTTCCGCGAGATTCTACGTCCCGGCAGAATCGTTTGCGGCATACCAGACGAATTACTTCTGGGGTCCGTATGCGGAGTTTATTGTGGCTGAATAATGAAAAAATCGGTACCGAGAGGTACCGATTTTTTGTATGTTAAGAATTTCTACTTGACAAAATATTACATATCTGCTTGAAAATGCAGTGCCCATATACCATGTTATCTTTTCAAAGGCTCCCACTTTGGGGGAGCTGTCAGCGTAAGCTGACTGAGAGGGCAAAAACTCATAGCGAAAAAAGCCCTCTCCGTCGCGCTTTGCGCGCCACCTCTCCCGACGTGAGAGGCTTTTGATAACTTTTTCAAAAAAATACGTAGCATTTTGGTTGAAATGGGTGCCTTGATTTATTGCAGCTTTTTTGGTGTATCAATAAGCCCCAATAGATAATCAAGAGAAATGTTATAAAATCTTGCAAGAGCAATATATTTATCGACCCCCATCATTTGAACGCCCGTTTCCCATTTGCTGACTTGTTGTCTTGTCGTATGCAATAGCTTGGCAATCTCACTTTGTGTCATATCGCGGTCTTCTCGAATATCTTTTAATCTTTTATAATGGTTCATAAGATACCCCCTTTTTTGTTTATTATATCATGCACTTTATAAGATGCGCTTGACACGCGCCTTAAAAGGTGCTATAATAAAATAAAAACGCACCCTTTCGGGTGCGGATGGAGGTCAATATGAAGCATGTTTTGGAAGATTTGTGGTATTCTTACGAATCGGGCAATCCGATGGAGAAGACAAAGGAACTTGAAGATGTTTTAGAAAAGGCTTACCAAAGCGAAGAAGAGCTGCGGGAAAACTTGAGCGAAAAGGAAAACGTATTGTTTTTGAAATATGAAGCGTATATGAGTGAGATTAGCAGTATTTCCGAAAAGGATGCCTTTATCAAAGGGGTTCGCTTTGCCACGAAATATTTGTTGGCGATCTTGCGATAGCTTACAGCACGCCAAGCTCGCGCATGAGATAGGGGAGCTCAAGCTCAAACTGGACGCCGAAGCGCAGGTCTGTGCCTGCGGCAAGGGTGCGTTTTATGGCGCGGAACGTGAAATCCATAGCGATACGAATGGCTTCGGAAAGCTTTTTGCCCGAGATGACGGAGGCGACGAGAGAACTGCCGAAGACGTCTCCCGTACCATGAAAAATGGCGTTGACGCGATCGGTAAAGGCATAGGATATCTCGTCCGTTTCGCTATCGTATGCCGCCGCTCCGAGAGAGTTGCCATCAAAGGAAACGCCTGTGATGACGACCTTTTTTGCGCCAAGCGCTGCAAGTCCGCGAAGAAGCGCTTCTACTTCCTTTTCGGTGGGGTGGGGATAATAAGGCTTATTGAGAAGAAAAGCCGCTTCGGTGAGATTGGGTGTGATGATATCGGCATTTTTGCAGAGGGCGCGCATCTCGTCCGTAAATTCGGGGGTCATGAGAGAATAATATTCACCGTTATCCGCCATGACGGGGTCGACGACGACGAGAGAATGTTCTCGTTTGAAATCGTGGATGATATCTTCCACGAGCTTTGCCTGCGCGAGCGAGCCGAGATACCCACTGTAGATCACGTCGAACGCTTGTCCAAGCGCTTTCCAATGGTCTGTGATGGGCGTCATCTCATCGGTAAGATCGTGAAAGGTAAAGCCGCTCATGCCTCCGGTTTGTGTGGAAAGCACGGCGGTGGGGAGTGCGACGGTCTCGATGCCGACGGCGGAGAGAATGGGCAGGGCGACGGTCAGAGAGCATCTGCCGATACAGGAGATATCGTGAATGGCAAGGGCGCGTTTTTGCATGATGTACCTCAGTTAAAATTGAAAATAAATGATCGTCAAAAGAACACTTCATCCATCATTTTCCGCAAGTGTAGGGCTGATGAAGAGGTGAAAAAATTTACATAAGAGGCGCGAAAAGACGGCAGAATTCTTGGAAAAAGCGTGTGAAAACATTGCAACGGCATTCTTTTTCTGTGATCTCATGACAAATGTCAAGCGTTTTCAGAAAATCGTCGCGCAGCTCGGTTACGGCTTCGGCACGATACATCCACACGCCACATTCAAATTGCAGATAGAGACTGCGGAAGTCCATATTGGCTGAGCCGATCACGGCAGTATCGTCATCGGAGACGAAGGTTTTGGAATGGATAAATCCGGGGGTATATTCATAAATACGTACGCCTGCTCGGATAAGCTCGCGGTAATAGGAGCGCGTTGTGAAATGCACGACGCGTTTATCCCAGCGGTGAGGCGTAATGATGCGGATATCGACACCGCTTTTTGCCGCGGTGCAAAGTGCAGAGACCATGCTGTTATCGACGATGAGATAGGGGGTCATGATATACACATACTCTCTTGCTTTGGTGATCATCTGCGTATATACATGATCGGTAACGTGTTCATCGTCCAAAGGAGAATCTGCAAAGGGGATCACAAAGCTATCATTTTTTTGGATGGGGCAGGGCATATCTTGCCAAGGGTAAAAGGCATTGTAGTCGTCTTTGATTTGGACGTTCGGCTTCCATGCCTTGGTGGTAACGAGCTGCCACGTTTCCAAAAACATCAGTGTGAAGCTCCAAGCGCCATTTCCTTCGATGCGAACGCCGGTATCCTTCCAATGACCAAAGGGGCTTTTGATATTGACGTATTCATCTGCGATATTCAGACCGCCTGTATAAGCGATCTTACCGTCGATAACGATGATCTTTTTGTGATCACGATAATTTTGGATGGCGTTCAAAACAGGAACGAAGCGATTGAAGGTGGCACAATGAATCCCTTCCGCTTCCATTTTTTTGGTGAAATTCAAGGGGAGGCGAAGAAAACAGCCCATGTCATCATAAAGGATGCGGACCTCGATGCCTTGCTTGGCTTTTTCCTTCAAGATGCGGTGGATGGAATCCCACATTTTTCCGTCCTCGATGATAAAGGATTCGATAAAAATATAGGATTGCGCTTTTTCAAGATCGGGAAGAAGTGCTTCCCAAAAATCCTCGCCCGGGGAAAGATGCTTCGTCGTTGTATTTTCGAAGACGGGAAAACCGGAATGCTTTTCCAAATATTCGATCTGACGTGCATGGGCGGGTGTTTGCTCTGTGGCTTTTTCGTATACGGACGGGGTGAGCGCGTAGGCGGACTTTGTCTTTTGCGAAAGCGTTTCAACTGCGCGGATCAGCTTTTTGGAGCGGGTCTGATATCGGAACAACAGATAAAAAATGCCGCCGAAGACGGGGAATATCAAAATGATGAAGACCCACGTCAGCTTGTAGGCTTCCTTGGTGCGCTTGGAGATGATATGCAGGGCGACGAGCAGGCTGATGATTTTCAGCAGATTGCCGATGACGGCGGACACGGTGCTTTGGTCGATCAGATAATATAAGATTGTGAAAAGCTGGAGCGCAAGAAGCAAGACGATAAAGAGTCTGCGGCGCAGAAGCTTATGAAACCAGCTTTTGAGAAGCTTTGGGGATTCTTTCATTTTCTTACCTCCTGAAAAACTCGTATGATTCAATACTATATCATTATCCCATCAAAAAATCAATCCATTATATTAAATATTCCGAAAATGTTTACAAAAAAGATGTAATTTTTGCGAAAAAATCCTGAAAAAACATTGACAAACTAAGATGTGTGTGGTATACTATCACGGTGGAAAAGAACTTTTTAAGTTTTTTCTCCTTGCTGTGAACAAAATAGTTTGATGGTTCACGGCCTTATGTCCAAAAGGAGGTGCAATTCAGATGGAAAACAAACTCGTATCCTATGAAACAATGTATATCGTTGATTCTACAGGCTCTGAGGAAACCACTGCCGCTCTCGTTAACAAGTTCAAAACCTTGATCGAACAGAACGGTACCATTGAATCTTTCAATGAGTGGGGTAAGCGCAAGCTCGCGTATCCGATCAATGACATGACTGAAGGCTACTATGTCCTCGTCAACTACACTGCGGATCCCAGCTTCGTTGCTGAACTTGAACGTATTTTCAACATCACTGAAGGTGTTATGCGTTCTATGACAACCAAAGCCTAAAACAAAAGAGAGGTGTATTCAATGGCAAGCCTGAACAAAGTTATCTTGATCGGTCATATGACGGCTGATCCTGAACTCAAACAGACACCCAGCGGTGTCAGCGTTTGTTCCTTTTCGATCGGTGTGAGCCGTAGATATACGAAAGCCGGAGAACAGGCGCAAAGCGATTTCATCAATATCGTTGCATGGAGACAGCAAGCTGAATTCGTTGCACGTTATTTCAGAAAAGGCAGTGCGATCTGCATCTGCGGATCTCTTCAAACAAGATCTTGGGACGCAAAAGACGGTTCCAAGCGTTACACCACCGAAGTTGTCGCTGATGAGATCAGCTTCGTTGAGCGTAAGAGCGATTCCCCCAGAACAAATGACGATTTCGCTACTCCCTCTTATCAGAGCGGTATGACCGAAACACCGAAATTTGAGGAAATCGCAGGAGACGACGATCTCCCGTTTTAATCGTTAAGAATCAATTATATTACTAAGAAGGAGGTTTCATACCATGGATAGAGAACAGAAGCCCATGCGTCAGAACGGTGCTAACCGCAGAAGAAAGAAGGTTTGCGTATTCTGCGCTGAAAAGGTTGAAAAGATCGATTACAAAGATGTTGCAAGACTTAGAAAGTTCGTTTCCGAACGTTCCAAGATTCTCCCCCGCCGTGTAACCGGTACTTGCGCTAAGCATCAGAGAGAACTCACAGACGCTATCAAGAGAGCACGCCACGTTGCATTGCTTCCCTTCATCAGCGACTAATTCGTGAGTGATTGGATTTTTATATCGATATACAAAGGAGACTGCGAGAGCGGTCTCCTTTTTTCCTTTTTCTTTTAGGATAAAGAAAAAGGAAATCAAAAAGAAAGGCTACGGTACTTTTCTTGGCATCAAGAAAAGTACCAAAAGAAATGCAAGCGGAGCCCGCTTGACCGCGGTTTTGAATCAATTTGTTATTTGGGCGGAAGTGTTTTATTTTATGAAAAGGTTGACGAACGGCTGTAAAAGGGGTATAATGAAGGTGTAAAATCATTTTTTTCGGAGGTATACATATGAAAATCAGTGTTCAAACAGGCGGCGCTTGCAATATTCTCGGCGCAGATGCCGGTATGAAAGCCATCAAAGATGCAGGCTTTGATGCCATTGACTTTGGTGAACTTTGCGGTCATTATCCGTGGGAGGATGCGCAGGCAGAAAAGCCTTGTGCCTTTTTTGATGATGAAGCCAATTTGGAAGCGTTCATGAAGGAATATACCGATGCGGCTGAAAAATACGGCATCGAATTTGGTCAGTTCCATGCGCCGCACCCGTCTTACTATCCCAAGAAGCCGACCGCGACTAAGGTCCAGCAGGAAGCGATCTTTAAGAGCGTTGAGATCTGCGGTAAAGTTGGCTGTCCGTATATCATCGTACATCCTTGCTTTGACGGCAGCGCGCGTTTCCCCTCGTTGACGAAAGAGGAAGAATATCAGATCAACATTGAATTTTATTCCAAAATGATTCCGATTTTGAAAAAATACGATATCGTTTGCTGTCTTGAAAATATGTGGTGTCAGGACTGGAAGAGCAAGAAGATCTACACCGCTTCTTGTTCGGATATCAAAGA
>JBGVLA010000115.1:0-9666 GCA_045124015.1 Eubacteriales bacterium
TCTCAATTACATCTTCAGAGCGAATACCTCTTTTTACATCCATTGATAATCTTTCACACAGAGTCTTTTCATCCGCTACAAGCGAGATGCATTTTACCTCACAGTTCTGTGTATCCAGCTTTTCAAGTATGGAATCGATAATACTCTGCTCATGCATCACCCAACAAAAAATAATATTATCGTATGCAGAACATTTCAGAAAATTATTGAGTAAGTAACAAATATTATTCGTCACCATTGCTTTTGTTTCATCGTTTACTTGGAACGGACTTGCATCCCAACACCAATCTCCGTCAAGAAATACGCTATTCTGTAAATCTCGCTTTAACTGTTGGCACACGGTTGTTTTGCCCACTCCCATCGTGCCGCCAATCATGAATAATGTTTTCATCATTCACACCCTCCTCAAATTCAAGTTTATCGATTAGTTGTATTATACCATAAAAACGGCAAAAAGTAAATAGAACGGCGGAGCTTTTACAAATTGCCGCCCCTACGAAAAAACAGACCCCACAAACGTGGAGTCTGTAAAATTCGAGAAAATAATTATCTCTTGGAGAACTGCGGTGCGCGGCGAGCTGCCTTGAGACCGTATTTCTTTCTTTCCTTCATTCTGGGGTCGCGAGTGAGAAGACCAGCTTTCTTGAGCATGGGCTTGTAGGTTTCGTCAGCCTGAAGAAGAGCCTTTGCAACGCCATGACGGATAGCGCCTGCCTGACCGGAGATACCGCCGCCCTGAGCTGTGCAAACGATGTCAAACTTGCCTTCGGTGCCTGTTACAGCGAAAGGCTGGTTAACGATGAGCTTGAGAGTTTCGAGACCGAAGTAATCTTCGATGTCTCTCTTATTGATGGTGATCACGCCTGTGCCGGGGTAAATACGAACACGAGCAACGGATTTTTTTCTTCTACCTGTACCGTAGAAGTAGGGTTTTGCACTTGTATACATAATTCGTTATGCCTTCCTTTCTCAGTCTACAGTGTAGGGTACGGGCTGCTGAGCCTGCTGTTTGTGTTCAGCACCTGCGTAAACGTGGAGACGAGTGATGCTCTTGTCGCCGATCTTGTTGTGGGGGAGCATACCCTTAACAGCGAGTTCCATAGCGAGTTCAGGTCTTGTAGCCATGAGGGTCTTGTACTGAACTTCTTTGAGACCGCCGATGTAACCGGAATGACGGCGATAGTATTTCTGTTCGAGCTTCTTACCGGTGAGAATTGCTTTATCAGCGTTGATGATGATTACGAATTCACCGCAGTCAACGTGGGGGGTGAATTCAGGACGATGCTTACCTCTGAGGATCGAAGCGGCAGCAGCAGCGGTTCTACCAAGGGGTCTGTTAGCTGCGTCGATCACGTACCATTTACGTTCCAGAGTCTCTTTTTTTGCCATAAAAGTAGACATTATATAACTTCCTCCAAAATTAGATGTTCGGGCGTAATTAGCCCTTTCTTTTTGCAACGTTGAGATTATATCACATACTTTTCCACTTGTCAACACCTTTTTGATAAAAAAATAAAAAATTTTAATTTATAATTTCAAAGGTCTTGTTTTCTCTCGAAATCTCTCGTTTTCTCGCAAATTTGAAACTTTGAAAAATATTTTTTCTGTATTGCTTTTATGAAAAAAGTATAGTATAATAAATTAGATAAGAAATTGTTTTCGGGAAGGAGAAGAAAAATGTTCCGAAAATTGTTTGAGATCGAATCTAAATTTGAACAGATCGAGCAGTGTTTTTCCATGCCCGAGATCACGGCAGATACGGTTCGTTTCCGTGAAATGATGCAGGAGCATAATCGTCTTTTGCCGATCGTTACGAAATACCGAGAATATCGTTTCGCTGAAAAGCGAGAAAAAGAAGCGTTGGAGCTTTTGGATATGGGGGATAAAGAGCTTGCGGAGCTTGCCTCCGAGGAGCTTGCAGAAGCGAAATGTGCGCTTGAAACTTGTACGAGAGAGCTTCAGATCTTGCTTTTGCCGCGCGACCCGAACGACGAAAAAAACGTCATCGTGGAGATCCGCGGCGGCGCAGGCGGAGAAGAATCTGCCCTGTTTGCTTATGACGTATACCGTATGTATTCTATGTATGCCGCGGCTGCGGGGTGGCGCACAGAGCTTCTTTCTGTGAATGAAACGGAGCTTGGCGGATTTAAGGAGGTGTCCTTTTCCGTGGAAGGTGCAGGGGCATATTCCAAGCTGAAATTCGAAAGCGGTGTGCATCGCGTACAGCGTGTACCGCAAACGGAATCACAGGGAAGGATCCACACCTCGACCATCACGGTTGCCGTGCTTCCCGAGGTAGAGGACGTGGAGGTGGAGATCAACCCTGCTGATCTTGAAATTGAAACGTGTAAATCGAGCGGTGCAGGCGGTCAGCATATCAATAAGACCGAATCTGCTATCCGTATCATTCATAAACCGAGCGGCATCGTTGTGGAATGTCAAGAGGAACGAAGCCAGTTCAAGAACAAAGACAAAGCCATGAAGCTGCTTCGCGCCAAGCTTTATGACATTGAAAAAACGAAGCGCGATTCCGAGATCGCCGACGAGCGCCGCAGACAGGTCGGCACGGGCGATCGAAGCGAGAGGATACGCACCTATAATTTTCCGCAGGGACGTGTTACCGACCATAGACTCGGCATGACCCTCTATTCCTTGGATTCCTTCTTAAACGGACATATCGAATCCATCGTGGATGCCCTCATTGCCGCCGATACCGCAGAAAAGCTTGCAAATTCCGGCGGAGAATCATAGATTGTAAATCGCTTCATATATATAATATCAAACAAAAAACTTGGAAAAAACATGAAAACCGAATTTGTTAAAATCGATTATGAAAAGCCGCTTGCACCTCAGCTTGAGGGCGCGGCAAAGATTCTTGCCGAAGGCGGACTCGTCGCTTTCCCGACGGAGACCGTTTACGGACTTGGCGGAAATGCGCTGAATGCCGATGCGGCAAAGCATATTTATGCGGCAAAGGGCAGACCGAGCGATAATCCGCTCATCGTGCATATCGCAAAGCCCTCTGACGCGGAAAAATACGCGATCACAAGTGATCTTTATGAAAAACTTGCAAAGGCCTTTATGCCGGGGCCGCTCACCGTAGTCTTGCCGAAGCGTGATATCGTTCCGCTTTCCGTAACGGGCGGTCTTGATACCGTCGGTATTCGTTGTCCCGGAAATCCCGTGGCAAGAGAGCTTATCCGCCTTGCCGGTGTGCCGATCGCCGCGCCGAGCGCGAATCTTTCCGGCAGACCAAGCCCCACGACGGCGGCGCATTGCGTTGATGACCTTGACGGAAGGGTGGATTGTATCATCGACGGCGGCGAATCCGAGGTCGGACTCGAATCGACCATCGTGAAGATCATGGGAGATTCGCTTACCGTTCTTCGCCCGGGTGCCATCACGCCTGAAATGCTCCGCGAAATTTGTCCGAACGTGTCGATCGACGGCGGCGTTTTCGATAAGCTTCCCGAGGGAACGGCACCGCTTGCCCCCGGTATGAAATATCGCCATTATGCGCCTCGTGCAAAGGTGTATCTGATCAGAGATGCCGGCGGTGCGGATTTCGATTCCCGTGCGATCGCGTTTTTGCAGAAAAAATTGCACGAAGCTCCCGAAACGGGCGTTCTTTGCTTTGATGAATATGCCCCCTTGCTCACGGGTAAAAATGTGTTGACTTTCGGAAAAAAAGACGATGAAAAGGCACATTCGCACTTGCTTTTTGATCGTTTGCGCCACTTCGACGAAACGGATGCGACCGAAATTTACGCGACCGCAGGCAGCACGGAGGGAATCGGTCTTGCACTTTATAACCGTATGCTCAAAGCGGCAGGCTATACGGTATTGTATATTTAAGGAGGATTATCATGGATACTTTGAGAACTCATGTCAGATGTCCGATCTGCGGAAAACACACCTTCAAAATGGAAAATGATATGGAGATTTGTCCTGTTTGCGGTTGGACGAACGGCGCTGTGCAGTCCCGAGATTATAAGAGTGCAAATCCCGATACGCGTGCCACGGATATGTATAGAGAACGTTATATCTCGTCTCCTGCCGAGGCTGAGGAATGATCGTCGGACTTACGGGACAGTCGGGAGCGGGGAAAAGCACCGTTGCCGCTCTGTTTGCCGAGGCGGGCTTTCGTATCATTGATTGCGATGCCTTGGTACATACGCTGTATGGAGAATCGCGTTATGTTCATAAGATCGCAGAGGTTTTTGGTAAGGAATATGTAAAGGACGGCGCGGTTGACCGCAAAAAGCTCGGCACGCTTGTCTTTTCGGACAAAAAAGAGCTTGCAAGACTCAATGAGACGGTACATCCCCTCATTCTCGCCGCTGTTCTTGCGGAAATAGACAGGGCACGCCTCGACGGGATCAATGCCATTTTGGATGCGCCGCTGCTCTTTGAATATGACCTGGAAACGATGTGTGATGCGACGCTTGGCGTCGTATGCGACATGGAAACGGCGGAAAGGCGACTTTCCGCGCGAGACGGAAAAAGTCTTGCCGAGATTCGCGGCAGACTTTCCGCTCAGCATGATGCGTCTTATTTTCGTGCGCATTGTGATTATATTTTGGAAAACAACGAGGATGCGGCGACGCTCAAACGTGAATTCTTGACCGTCTTGGATGCCTTGACCGCAAAAATTGATTGACCCACTAAATACGTATTACAAAAAAATATCTACTTGCCAATGCAAGTGAAAGCGAGGTTGTCATGAATATGCACGACGAAACGGCAAGACGTTCATCGCGCAAAATTTGGAAGGGAGTACTGATCATTTTCTTGGTCGTTGCTCTTGCGTTTGCGGCGGGTGCCGTTTATGCTTTGGATCGTATCGAAATGCTTTGGTATCCGAGGCATTATCAAGAAGAGGTGGACGTAGCTGCCGAGCGCTTTGGGCTTGAACCGAACCTGATCTATGCGATCATCAAGGCAGAGAGCGACTTTGTGGAAACGGCGGTCTCCTCCAAGGGGGCGATCGGGCTCATGCAGATTTTGCCCGATACGTTTCTTTTTGATATTCGTGAGTATATCGATCTTGCGGATAAAGGCTCATCCGTTCTTTTTGAAGCGGGCGCCAATATCCTTGCGGGCGCGTATTATTTCGCGCATTGGTATGATTATTTTTATGACACGTATGAAATTGCCGATCCCACCGTGGAAGCCCTTGCCGCTTATAATGCAGGGATCCGCAACGTTTGGAAATGGCTCGAAGATGACTCGATTCACGATTGGGAAGGGCTCTATGCAGATAAGATCCCATTTGAGGAGACACGTGAATACGTCGCGCGTGTTTTGGCTTACAAGGAAAAATACGATTCGCTTTACGGCTCAGGCATGATGAGCAACGGATACGTCAGCGAGAATCTTGCATACCGTTGGGCGAAGCGCTATGGCAAGGATTATAATATCGATCCTCGTTTTATCTTAGCGGTCATTCGCGCGGAAAGCTCTTTTGATCCCCATGATGTTTCAGCTTCGGGGGCGATGGGACTTATGCAGATCACAAAAGGCACTTATGAAGATATCCAAAGCGACCTCCATTTAGAGGAGGTATATGAAGATCTTTTGCAACCGGAATTCAATATCAAGTGCGGAGCATATTATCTGCATTGGGTGGACGAGCGTTTGGACGGCTATGAGCAGATCGTGGCGGCGTATAACGTGGGCCTTACAGCGGTCAGGTCATGGCTTGCAGACCCCAGCCATTCTTCGGATGGAAAGACGCTTCTTGTGGATCAGATCCCGATTGATACGACACGTCGATACGTCGGCTATGTCATGACGTATTATCAAGAGTATTGCTCGCGCTATCCTGCGCCGTAATATTCAGTATAAAAAAGTAAATTTTATTTTCAGAAAGGAAATACAGATATGGCAGAAAACAAAGAAAAAACACTTGGTCAGCAGCTCAAGGATGAGCTTCTTTACAAGACAAAGAACGCTTACAATGAGCTGACAGATGAAGACATCACAGCGGCATACGATTACGCAGAGGGCTACAAAAAATACCTCGACGCAGGTAAGACCGAACGCGAATGTGTAGACACCAGCATCAAGATGCTTGAAGAGGACGGTTTCGTTCCGTATACCTTCGGTATGCAGGTCGAGGTTGGCGGCAAGTATTATTACAACAACCGCGGCAGAAGCCTTTCCGCTTTCGTCATCGGTACAGAATCCCTTGAAAACGGCGTATATTTCACCGCTTCTCACATCGATTCTCCTCGTATCGACCTCAAGGCACATCCTCTTTATGAAGCAGAAGGTCTCGGCTATCTCAAGACCCATTACTACGGCGGTATCAAAAAATATCAGTGGACCACAATTCCGCTTGCACTCCATGGCGCGATCACAAAGGCAAACGGTGAGACCATCAATATCGTGATCGGTGAAGACGATTCCGATCCCGTATTCTATATTGATGATCTTCTTCCTCATCTTGCAGGCGATCAGATGAGAAAATCTCTCGCTGACGGTATTTCCGGCGAACAGCTCAACCTTCTCTCCGGTTCTCGTCCGTTTGAAAAGAACCTTCCCGAAGGCGTTAAGCTCAACATCATGAAGCTTCTCAATGACAAATACGGCATCGTTGAAAGCGATTTCATGAGCGCAGAGCTTTCTGCAGTTCCTGCATTCAAGGCACGTGATATCGGTCTTGACAGAAGCCTTCTCGGTTCCTACGGTCATGACGACAGAGTTTGTGCATATCCTTCTCTTACCGCTCTTATGGCAGTAAAGAATCCCGTACATACCACAATGGCAGTTCTCGCTGACAAAGAAGAGATCGGTTCCGAAGGCAACGCAGGTATGCAGAGCATCGTATACTTCGATATCATTGCTGACCTTGCAAAGACACTCGGCGCTTCCGATATCGTCGTTCGCGCAAACTCCAAGTGCCTCTCTTCTGACGTAAACGCGGCATTTGACCCGAACTTCCCCGAAGTAAACGAAAGAAGAAACGCTTGCTTCATCAACAACGGCGTTGTTCTTACCAAATATACAGGTGCACGCGGCAAATCCGGCTCCAACGATGCTTCCGCTGAATTCACAGGTTGGGTTAGAAACGTTTTGGATAACGCAGGCGTCATTTGGCAGACCTCTGAGCTTGGTAAGGTTGACCAAGGCGGCGGCGGTACCGTTGCAAAATACATCGCAAAGATGAACGTTGACGTGATCGACCTTGGCGTACCGGTCATCTCCATGCACGCTCCCTACGAAGTCGTTTCCAAGACCGACGTTTATATGACACATAAAGCAATCGAAGCTTTCTTCAAGGCTTGAAATTGAAAACGAAAAAATCCCTCGGCGATCGCCGAGGGATTCTTTATGTTTTAAGATAGCTTTTCTGTGAGCTTATAGATTTGCTCCGTCGTGGCGCCGTCATATCCGATGAAATTCAGTGCTTGATAGAAAATGCGCATCGTCTGAGCATCAAGGGGCGCGTTTTTCGCAAGCGCTTGAAGCAAAGCAAGCAGTTCGATCTTTGCCTTTTGAAGCGTCGGCGTTTCATTTGCCAGCATATTCATATCGAAATCACTTGTTCTGCCGCACGGCATCGTACAATCAAAGCAGTTGGGGACGAGCTTTCGTTTTTCATCTCGAATACGGTCGAGCATATCGAAAAGAGCCGTCTCATCGGCATCGATCTCCATGGCAAGGGCATCCTGCATCGTGCGGTCTGTGGATTCGGTGATGAGATCTTCGTTTCCCTCGGTCGCGCGTGCAAGTCCGATGATCGCCCCCATGAGAGTATCGAAAAGTGTGTGGTTGATCGGATTCATATAGGTTCTCCGTTAATTGAGGATCTTGCCGTCTGCGGAGATGGTAACGATGCGACAGGGAATGGATTTTCCGCTTGCCATAAGCGCGCGTTTGACCGCATATTCAAGTCCGCCGCAGCAGGGAACCTGCATACGCGTAACGGTAATGCTTTTAATATCATTGTTTCGAATGATCGCGGTGAGCTTTTCCGCGTAATCCACGTCATCCAGCTTTGGGCAACCGATGAGCGTGATATGATCATGGATAAAGTCTTTATGGAAATTGCCGTAAGCATAGGCGGTGCAGTCAGCCGCGATGAGCAGATGTGCGCCGTTGAAATAGGGAACGTTCACGGGTGCAAGCTTGATTTGAACGGGGAAGTTTGAAAGCTCGCTTTCGATGGGCGCGCTTTGCGCAAGCTTTTTCTCGCGTTGGATGGTTTTTGCTTGTGAACCGGGACAGCCGCAGGGAAGCTGTGCTTTCTCTTTTTCTTTTTTGGCGGCGAGAACTGCCGCTTCGTTGTAAGCAGGCGCTTCGCGTTCTTCAAAGGAGATTGCATCCATGGGACAAGCAGGCAAGCAGTCGCCAAGTCCATCACAGTAATCTTCTCTTGTGAGCTTGGCTTTTCCGTCTACCATTTCAATGGCGCCCTCGTGGCAAGCCGCGGCGCAAGCACCGCAACCATTGCATTTTTCTTCATCGATACGAATGATTTTTCTCTTCATAAGCATACCTCCGCTCGGATTTTTCTTGACTTTGCGAGTATAGTATACTATAATATAAAGAGAAAGTCTGTTGATTTTTCAACAAAAAGAGGTTCTTATGAAAAAGTATTTGGATATTTTGCGGAAGTGTCCGCTTTTTAGCGATGTGGAAGACGATCATTTGATCAGAATGCTGACTTGTCTTGGTGCAAGGATTGCCACGTATAAGAAAAACGAGGCTGTTTTTTCCGAAGGGGAAAAGGTTAATTTCCTTGGAATCGTACTTTCGGGAGAGGTTCGTATCGTGCGAAACGATTATTACGGCAACCGAAGCATTATGGCGCATATTGATAGTGCGGGCATTTTTGGGGAGACCTATGCCTGCGCGGAGATCGATTCATTCCCCGTGGATATCATTGCGTGTGAGGACACGGTGGTGATGCTTGTGGATATTTATCATATCACCAAAACGTGCAGCAACGCTTGCTCCTTTCATAATCAGATGATCTTTAATTTGGTGAAGATCGTTGCAGAAAAGAATTTGGTATTTCATCGTAAAATCATGGTTACATCCGGCAGGACTACGCGCGAAAAGCTGATGGTCTACCTTTTGACAGAAGCCAAGGAGCATGGCTCAGACACCTTTGAGATTCCGTATGACAGACAGGAGCTTGCAGATTATCTCGAGGTCGAGCGGAGCGGACTTTCTGCAGAGATCAGCAAGTTGCGCCGCGAGGGCGTGATTTTAGCGGACAAAAACCGCTTCACCATCCTGCAAGAGAGGTAATGCTCATGAAGCTTCTATTGAATGCGCTTATCAAATCATATAGAAATCGCGCATTTTCATGCGCTTATAGAAAAATATAAAACAGAAGAATTGTGAGGAAAGAAAAATGGCAAGAGAATATCACGTTGCAAAAAGCGGAAACGACCAAAACCTCGGCACGTATGAAAGCCCGTTCTTGACGATTTCCAAGGCGGCAAAAATCGCGGAAGAGGGCGATACCGTCATCGTTCACGAGGGCGTATACCGCGAATGTGTCAGCCCTGAATTTGGTTCCCGAAGCGCCTTTTTGCCGATCACATACGTTGCCGCAGAGGGCGAAAAAGTCGTCATAAAGGGCTCTGAAGAGGTTAGCGAATGGAAAAAAGACGGCGATTTTTGGTGCGCTTCCGTCAAAAATACGATCTT
>JBGVLA010000116.1:0-3919 GCA_045124015.1 Eubacteriales bacterium
CACGACTGGAAATCGTGTTTGGGCTAATACCCCAACGAGGGTTCGAATCCCTCCCTCTCCGCCAGTAAGAACCTAAAACGAACACTAGGCATTGCCTGTTGTTTGTATTAGGTTCTTCTTTTTTTATCCTATTTTCCCCAAGGTTTATAGGTGCTTCCAAGTGCCGTTTTGTGACCTCACAATCGTCCGTATGGCTCGTTTCACACGATCCATATCTCGATATCGAAATTCTCCTTCCGCCCCTTATAAACAAAACAGCCCCGACTTTCATCGGGACTGTTCCGTGTAGGCTTATTGAAAAAGATTTCGATTTTATCGTCATACATGACGATCTCCTTCACGATATAGTTAATGAGCATCTGGGCCTCCAAAGCCAAGGCTTCCTTGTAGTACATCTTGATTTCCTCAGCGGATACCCCCACTGCGTTTTTGTTTCTCTCTATGAGGATTTGACGGTCAAGCTCTTCCTGTCTCGCCTCCAGATCCTTCAAACGCTTGGTGGTCGTGTTGGTGATCACACCCCGCTCGATGGCCGCCATGACGTTCTCAATGGAGGTCTCGACCTGCCGCTGCTCGCGTAGCAGGACGTTCAGCATGGAGTGTTCCTTGATGTACCGTTCCTGTTCCTCCAGAAGCCCGTCTACGATCTGGTCAAGGGTCTTGGGCTTGGAAAGCTCGTCGATGATGGTGGAGACAACCAGATTCTCAAGCTGATCCTTCCGCATCATGGACTTTTGACATCCGTTGTGATTCTTCCGACCAAAGCACTTGTAGTAACGCTTCTTGGCTCCTGTCTTGGACGTGCCGCACTCTGCGCTGATGGGTTGGCCACAGTATCCGCATTTGAGCTTATGACGGAGTAGATACACCACCTCCACGCTTCGCTTGCCGTATTTGTTGGCGGTGATCTTGCTTCGCACGCGGTCGAAAATCTCCTTGGGCACGATCTGCGGGTACATATTCTCAAACACCTCGTCACCATGGCGGTAGATACCTGAATACTTTTCGTTCTTCAAAATGTTATAGACGGTATTTCTTGCGAAAGGCTTGCCACGGTTCAAAATTCCTCTTGCCGTCAAATTAGCGATAATGTCCTTTACATACACACCAAGCGAATACTGCTCGAAGATGTAACGCACAACCTCGGCGGTTTCCTCGTCGATCACCACCTTCTTGTTTTCAATCTTGTAGCCGTAGATCAGGAATCCGCCTGTGAAGTTGCCCTTCTGTCGCGTTTCGTTCATACCGCGCCGTACCTTTTGGGACAGCTCGGCGGAGTAGTATTCGGCGTAACCTTCCAGCATGGATTCAAAGATAATTCCTTCGGGCGTGTCGGGGATGTGTTCGGTGGCGGATATGAGCTTCACTCCGTTGTCTTTCAAGGTCTTCTTGTGGATAGCGGTGGCGTATTTGTCTCGGGAAAAGCGATCCAATTTGTAAACCAGAACGTAATTCCATTCGCGCTTGCTACTGTCCTTGATCATGCGTTGGAAGTTGGGGCGAAGATCATTCGTACCGGTCATAGCCCTGTCAATGTAGGTATCCAAAATCAGGATATCATGGGTTCTTGCGTAATCCTCGCAAACTCGGAGCTGGCCTTCAATCGACTGCTCGGTTTGGGAATCACTGGAATAACGTGCGTAAATAACTGCTGTTTTCATTTCATTTTTCCTTTCATATTTGTCTTTAGATTTGTCTTTCGACGGGAGCGGACCAAACGGAACCGCCCAAAGAGGTCAAGGGAAACAGACGAAAATATTGCATTTTGGTCGGTCTACTTTTGCTTTTCAGCGATATTTTCGACCCCTTGACCTCGACGGCGGTTTCGTTTACGCTCCATAAAGGCGAAAGACAGATGTTTTAATTCTTCTTGGGCATTTTCTCAATGACTTCGGGGCAGACTTCTCCAACATATACCCCGTTATCAAAACAGATGAAATTGTCGAATAGCAAGAGCTTTCTGTCCTCCTGTCCGATGGTACACACCACATCATCGTCCAGAATGTCCGAGACGAAATAGGCGGGTGTGTTCTTGGAGTAGACGATCCTCTCGCCGGACTTCTCGATGTACTTCATGAGATAGGCTGTGGCATTGGGAAGCTCCTGTTTATTGATCGGCTCAAAGTCGTTTCGGCCAAAACGCTCCGTGAAATAACTGTTCTGTAAGGTGATCTGCATCCTGTGGGTCTTGGTACTGTAATCACGATGCTCTGTCAGCTCACCGACCATTGCGTTTTCGGGGATGTTGAAAAGTCCGTGGAAATGCAATCGGTCAGAGTTCGGTGATCGCTCCCAAACGCCGATATAAATCCAATTCCTACGATGGCACATCTTCTTAAAGCAATCTCGCAGTTTCGCTTTGAATGATACCTCTGTATGCTTCTGATCGTCGTAGGTGAACGTACAAAAGTAATTCCAATTTCCAAGGTTTATCTTTCGCGTCAGCCTCATCCGCCTCACGATCAGATTCCGTTGGATGCGCTCCATCTCGGCCTTGACATATTCCGTTGCCCGCTCTTCGTTCTCAAATTGCGGTTTCAATTCCGCTACGATCTCCGTAACCTTCTCTTTTCGTCGTTTGGCTTTTGCGCCCTTGTAGGCCTTTTCAAAAGCCGTTCTTCTTTCGTCATTATCGTTTCCGTGGTAGCCGCCCTTCCCGGGACTTTTTCCCTCGTTTTGTGGGATGCCGATGTAGTGACTGCCGTCGAAGTAGACTTTAACCTTCTCATATGGCATGACCGTCTACCTCCTTTCGCTTGCGGCGAAGCTCCAACACTCGCTCCAACAGAGCCGACATGAATGCCTCCCGCTCCGATGCGCTCATTTGTTTGACTTCAAAGCCGCCGTTTGTGATGATGTTGACCTCTCTTTCTTTCAATAGTTTTTTCTCCTTCTTGTGTATTTTCCAGAGAAAAAGGCACGAAAAAAGCGCAATACGCTTTTCTGTCATGAAAACGTATTACGCCTTTTAAGTGCAACCTTCCGATTTCACCCTCGGAACACAGGCTTGTGCCTTTCTTTTCGGCAACATCTATCTTGGCTTGACACTTTGCATACGAACAAACTTACTGTGACTATTCCTTTTTCAGTGAAATGTACTGCTATTATACCACAAAAGTTTGTATTTGTCAAGCAAACTTAACCTATATTTTCTCACATCTTTTATAACAAATCCAAAGTTTACCCAACCATTTCCAAGTATTCACAACTTCCATGGCACATATACAGGATAGCTCATCGGGATCAGATTTGTCAACTTACGGGGCTACCTGGTTTTGATTAACTACTGGACAAATCTGCCACGAAGACTGATGGTGATGATGCGAGGGCTGACGATCTCGCCCAACGCGACTACAACAAACATCCAAAAACGAAATCTATCCAAAAAGCCGCCGAGCGTGATCGCGGACGTGCGCCCAAGCGGCTCAGCGGGCGACTCCGCGACCGCTCGGCTTTGGATTTTTCTTTTTCGTTTGTTTGCGGTGCGGGCGTGTGCTTGTCTCGGCGAGCGCAGCGAGCCCACTTGTACAAGACAAGCACACGTCACGGTGCCAAAAGCCCAAAATAGAGCTCAAACGGGCATAAAATTACGGGGAGTTTTTAGGCTCCCCGTTGGTGTTATTTATACGATTCAGCCTTGCATGACCACATACCGCAGATACTTTTTCTGTATGCTCTTTCTGCGTCGCCACACGGTCGTATTATTGACGTTCTGCATCTGTGCAATCTCTACGAATCCAAGTCCTGCCATGTAGTGATTCAGCGTTTCAATTTCCGCAACGGTCAAACGCATTTGATGGATAATCGTATCGACCTTGGTGTAATCTTCAATCTCATACTGGGTTTCGAAGTCAATAGAAGCATCAGCCGGCGAGCATTCTTCGATACTGACGGTCTTATAGGGCGACAGATATTCCTT
>JBGVLA010000117.1:0-5735 GCA_045124015.1 Eubacteriales bacterium
TGCTATTTTTGAAGCATAGCACAATCGGCTCCCCGAACGGGTTCTGCACGAACAAGATTCGTGCAGTCGCTCGCGGCGTCGCGAGCCGAACACCCTCGGAACCACGCCGATGGGCAGAAACATCAGATTTTATTTGTGGCGACGCTTGAGCGTCGCTCGACATGCACTTTTTTCACTGAGCGCGAGCACGCCCGCAAAAAATCTATTTCGCCGACATGAATTACGCGACCTTGGACGAAAGCCTACTCTTAACCGCGTTCTTTGAGGCGGAGTTTGCCCTGCGAGCCTGCGAGCATTTTGATGTGATATCGAATTCGCACAAAACAAAGCAGGGTATAAAACTGTTTGCACATTGGATAGCCGATAGGAGAACGCGATAGCAAGCCTTCAAAATCTATAAGCGATAAACCTGCAAGGTTTTTGCTTCTTTTTGCAACTTTTTCTTGCAACAAGAAAAAGTTATACCCTCTCCGCTATCATGCGAGCTCCGTCATAATCCACAAGCTTCACCGTAAAGATCTGCCCCTGCAAATGCTCGGTGGTTTTCATCTTCACTTCGAGCATATCCTCGGCATGACCGAAGAAATATTCCCCCTCTCGGGATTCAAACAGCACGCTTCTGGTTTCGCCAA
Organism: Eubacteriales bacterium; assembly: GCA_045124015.1. GTDB lineage: Bacteria > Bacillota > Clostridia > Oscillospirales > CAG-272 > QALR01. The sequence goes on from JBGVLA010000117.1 coordinate 633, forward strand.
GCGCACGGCGATATCTCGCCTCGGAAAGCTTTTTCCCGAGCGCTTCGAGTCTATGTGCGCGTTCGCGCTTGATATCCTCGGGAATTTGATTTTTCATCGCCGCCGCAGGTGTTCCCTCTCTCGGGGAAAACGGGAAGATATGCATATGCAGAAAATCAATTTTCTCGGCAATATCCATCGTATCGAGGAAATCCTCCTCGGTCTCTCCGGGGAAACCGACGATGATATCACAGGTAAAGGTTACGTTTGGCATAACGGATTTCATATATTCCACGCTTTTCAGTACCTGTTCGCGGTTATATTTGCGCTTCATTGCCGCGAGAACGGCGTTGCTTCCACTTTGCAAGGAAAGGTGGAAGCTCGGCATGATCTTCTTTTCCGATGCAAGCTCATCGCAAAACGCAGGTTTCATCACGGACGGTTCGAGCGAGCCTGCGCGGACTCTCTCAATGCCGTCGATCTTCGTTGCTTCTTTCATCAGACGGGAAAGCGGATAACCGCCGATATCCTTGCCGTACGCCGCCGCCTCGATGCCCGTCAGAACGACCTCATGACAGCCACCCTTGGCAATGGCCTCCACCTCGCGGAGGACCTCATCGGGCGAACGGGAAACGACGTTACCTCTCGCTTTTTTGATGATACAATAGGTGCAATGGTTATCACAACCGTCTTCGATCTTAATATAAGAGCGGTCGCGGTAAGCGTGAGGAATGCTCATGGTTTCAAGCGGAGCTTCCTCTACGTCCATGAGAGAAGAAGTCGTGCGCGTTTTTTCGCCCTCACGGAGAAGCTTTACTGCCATTTCCGCAACGGAAAGCTTATTTCTGTTGCCGCAAACATAGTCTACGCCGTCCATTTTTGCCACAGCCTCTGCCTTGATTTGGGAAAAACACCCCATGACCAAAACAAACGCATCGGGATTTGCATGGCGGGCGCGTCGGATGATCTGACGGGATTTGCGTTCGGATTCCGCCGTAACGGCACAGGTATTGATGATATAAACGTCTGCCACCTCGGAAAACGGCACGATCGAAAAGCCAAGACTTTCAAGCTCCGCTTCCACAGCATCCGATTCATATTGATTGACCCTGCAACCAAGGGTATAGACCGCCGCGCGCGGTGCGTTTTTGTTCATAGGGTTCTTCCTTTCACAACTTTGTTTTTGCAATTCTATTGTAATATTATATCACAGCGAAAACCAAAATGCAAGACTATTTCTTTTCCGCCATCAAAAACCAAGCGAATAGACGAGGAAAAAGAGAGGCGAAATCGAGCTTTTCGATGCCCTCTGCTGCCAAAATATCCGCGCATCCCACTTCTTCGCCGCCTGCCAAATACGTTACCGTGCCGATCTTTTCGCCGCAAGCAATGGGGGCAGGAAGTTTTTCGGGAATATCCACGCGCGTTTCTATCTTCGCGGCAAGCGATTTTTCCATCGTGATTTCAAAGTCCTCGTGATACGTCGCAAGCGCATTTTTTACGCCGCCCGTAACACGAACCGTCTGCATTTCCGCCTTGGGATCGCTATAGCAGGCATAATTGGCAAAACCGAAATCAAAGAGCGATTTGGCAAGCTCGTTTCTGGTGTCCCGTGTGGAGGAGCCCATGATGACGGCAATCAGCGAAAGTCCTCCGCGCTCCGCCGTTGCGGAAATACAGAATTTCGCCTTCGAGGTCGAGCCTGTTTTGAGTCCCGTTGCGCCGTCGTAAAAGCGAATGAGGCGATTGGTATTCGTCAGCCCGAACGCGCCGTCGCGGATGGTATCCATCCAGATGGAGCTATACTCCAAGACCTTCGGATGCTTCAGGACCTCTCTTGTGGCGATGGCGATATCGCGCGCGCTGATAAGATGGTTTTCCGCGGTATCGTCAAGACCGTTCGTATTTTCAAAATGCGTATTTTTCATACCAAGCTCTGCGGCGCGTGCGTTCATCTTGGCAACGAACGCTTCTTCACTGCCTGCGATCGCTTCCGCAAGTGCCACCGCCGCATCGTTGCCCGATGCCACGATCAGTCCTTTCAAAAGGTCATTCACGGACATTTTCTCACCGGGGGCGAGATAAATCTGCGACCCACCCATCGATGCCGCATTTTCGCTGACGGAGATCATATCCGTATACGAAAGAAGCCCTGCGTCGATCGCTTCAAAGACGAGAAGCATCGTCATGACCTTGGTAACGGATGCGGGCGGAAGCGCTTCATCTGCGTTTTTTTCAAAGAGGATCTCCCCTGTTTTCGCATCCATCAAAATGCACGCGCGCGCATCGACCTCGGCAGTATATGCGGGCGCAGAAGCCAAAACAGCATCCTCCTCCATATCCCAAACGGCAAATGCAGGCGCGGATACCGCAAGAAGTATCGCAAATATCAAAAGCATTGCAAGTATTTTTTTCATCGTTTTATGAATTCCTTTCCATAAATATTTTCTGTTTCTCTATATTTATGAAAGAAACAGAAAATTTAAGACGATTTGAAAAAAGTTGGCACAAAAAAAGTTTTTCCGCATAAAATAAGCATTGGAAGCATGATTTTCCGATATTTAACATATCGTTATGGATGTCGTGTTTTTTACCGCCAAATCCTCAAACATACTTTTCGTAAAACAATAACAACCCCTTCGGAGGTATTGATGACAAATTCCTATACATTTTCGGTTCTCGGCGGCGACCGAAGAATGCTCTATGCCGCAGAGTTACTTGCCGCCACAGGCTTTCGCGTTTTATGCTTTGGTCTTTCTGCCAAGCCAAACGATAAGATCCGGATCTGCGATACGCTTTCGGATGCGCTTCGCGCAGATTTCATTCTGCTCCCCATCCCCATGAGCAAGGATGGCAAAACGCTTTTTGCTCCTATGCTTGAGTCCAGCGTCGATATCGGCACGATCTTAGAAAAAGCCCCCCTGCACGCAACGATCTTCGGCGGACAGACTCAAGCCTTTTTTGATCCGCGTCTTCATGATTACGGTGCGCGATCGGATTTCGCAACGCTGAATGCCGTTCCAACGGCAGAGGGTGCCTTGCTTCTCGCTTTGGCACACCTCCCCTGCACGATAAGCGCCGCGGAGATCGGCATCGTTGGCTTTGGCAAGGTCGGCAAAGCCGTCGCTTCCCTTTTTCATGCCGCAGGGGCAAAGGTTACCGTTTTTGCACGGAGAAGCGAGGTCTGCTCCGTTGCATCGCTGCTGGGATATCGTTCGGCGCCCATCACAAAGCTTCCCGAATACGCAGGCGAGCTTCGCGCGCTGATCAACACCGCCCCCGCGCCCGTCATCGGAGAAGACACGCTTTCTCAAATGCGCCGCGATGCGCTCATTTTGGAATTGGCATCCGCACCCTATGGGGTCAATTTTGACCGCGCACGTGCCCACGGCCTCCAAACGATCCTCGCCGGCGGTCTTCCGGGAAAATACGCGCCCGAGGCGGCAGGGATCAGCATTTGTAAAACCGTACTCACGATGCTTTGTGAAAGCGGTATTCCCATTTGATTTTTTAGAATTTATAAACGGAGATAATACTATGATCGGCTATTGCTTTTGCGGTTCTTTTTGCACCGTTTCCAAATCCATTAAAATTTTGCGTTCGCTCGTTGCGGAAGGCAATCAAATTTTACCCATCATGAACGAAAGCGTTTACACCACCGACACGCGCTTCGGCAAAGCTGAGGATACCATACGGACCGTGGAAGAGATCTGCGGCAACAAGGTTTTGCACACCATTGTGGAAACTGAACCCATCGGTCCTTCCGTCATTTTGGATATGCTCGTCATCGCGCCCTGCACGGGGAACACGCTCGCCAAGCTCGCGTCCGGCATCACGGATAGTCCCGTAACCATGGCGGCAAAGGCTCAGCTTCGCTGTAACCGTCCCGTCGTCATCGCGCTTGCCAGCAACGATGCGCTTTCCTCAAATCTCAAAAATATCGGTCAGCTCCTCAACCGAAAAAATATTTATTTCGTACCCATGCATCAGGATGACCCCGAGAAAAAGCCGTACTCGCTCGTATGTGATTTCGATCTGCTCAAAAAAACGATGACCAATGCTTTCGCCGGCAGACAGATCATGCCCATCTTTTGAAAACGCATATTTCGAAATTTTTCGGCATATATATGTTCCATCACGTCTCCCTGAAAGGAACCATTTGCTATGAAATTTCGAGAAATCCATCGCCGCATCCGAACGGAATCCGCCTATATGAATCCCATCCTGCTTGGTATTTGTGCAGGTGTCGCCGTTTTACTCGGTGCGATCTTTACAACCAATCTCATCGGCCGTCCCGCAGGATTTCTTCTGCCGCGTACTGCTCTCCCCTCCTTTTTGCATATCCTTTTTCAGCTTGCCGCCTACGCTCTCTTCGGAGCGGCTTTCGCCATTCTTTGGAAAGCTCCGCTTCCGCAAAAGACCTATCGTCTTCGTTTGCAAAAAAAGTGCGCGCTCGTGCTTTTCGTTTGCATACTCGTGCTTTGTTACGTCTGGATCCCCGTCGTTTGTAAGGCGGGCAGTTATTTTCTCGGTGTCCTGCTTTGCGGCGTGATCTTGCTTTCGCTTTTCGTTCTCGCTTGCCTTAGCTATCGCATCAGTCTTTTGACATCCGTTCTTCTTGTGGTTTTCTCCGTTTGGGCGCTCTATATCTTGTATATAACTTTATCATTTTTGCTTTTTTGTTAAGAAAAACAGATTTTTTTAAGTATTTTGAATTTTTATATTGACTTTCAAAGAAAAAAATGGTATTCTTATAATAAGAATAGGGCATATATGCCTGCACATTGAAAGGGGAATTTCGAAATGAAAGCAACAATTCGTCTCAGCACAATCGAAGATGTTCGTAATTTTGTTGAAGCTATTCGTACATTTGACAGCGACATCGACCTCATCAGCGGCAGATACCGTGTTGATGCTAAATCCATCATGGGTATTTTCAGTCTTGATCTTATGAGTCCTATCACCTTGGAAACCAACGCTGCAAACAGCGACGTGATCATGGACAAAATCAAGCCCTTTGTAATCGCTGAATAATTAAATTTTATAAAAAAATCGATGCCTTGGCATCGATTTTTTGTTTGTATGAAGCAAAAACCACAGCCGACGGCTGTGGTTTTCTGCTTA
>JBGVLA010000118.1:0-2577 GCA_045124015.1 Eubacteriales bacterium
CGCCTTTTTTATATCCCAACCGTTAATGTCAAGCGTTTCGTCGAGCTGCCATTCGATAACGTCGCGCGTCTTGTCAAGACGCAGATAGAATTCTTTCGGACGAACGTAAATAAAGCGCACGTCATAGTCGCTGTCGGGCGAAGCAAAGCCCCAAGCACGGCTGCCCGACTCAACGCAGTGCAGAATCTTTATATTTTCTCGTTCTTCAATTTCCTTCAGCTTTGACAGAATCGTGTCCCTCATACTGCCTCACTTTCTGATATGCCCTTCTTTGCGGGTCTTGCTTTTTGGCATTTGTTTTATGATTATATTATACACCATTTTTTGAGGATTGTCAACTGTTTTTTAGAAAAAGGACCGAGCTTCAAGCTTAGAAAAGCATTTGGCTCGGTCCGAATTTTGTTTTGCTTTTTCAATATAAGTTAACTGGATCTTCGAGCAACTCGTGCTGAACTTTTTCAATGACAACGTACTCACCGTTTACAGTAAGAAGTATGTCGCTGGCTTTAAGGTGAATGGCATCCGTCCAACCTTGGCGTGGGACGTAGAACGGATGGCTCGGTGTTGTGACTATCTCTTCGCCGTCAACCGTGACGTGGATTAGCTCGTCGGTCTCGTTGACATAAGTTTGGAGCACCTCTTTAAGTGCGGTTTCGCCGGTGTCGGGGTTGCTCGACCAGACAAGGTCGCCTATCTTGATGTTCTCAATCGCAACGTAGCCTGCGCCTGTGAGAATTGCCGTTCCTGCAACGAAGCAGTATGGGCTCGTAAATGCGCCGGTTATTGCGCCCGAGATTGCACCGCTCATTGCTCCGTCTATCGCGCCTTGTACGGCACCGTTAAGGGCCGCTTGCCCGGCTCCTTCCCATGTGCCCGTCTCAATTCTGTGCGACACAGCACCTCCGACAGCTCCCGAAACTGCACCGCCAACCGCGCCCGATACAGCTCCGCTTATCGCGCCCTTAGCCGCACCGAGTGCTATGCAAGCTGCCGCACCGCCTGTTCCCGCTGTTACAGTTGAGATAACGACAACCGCTGCTACGATTATCGTCGCAGTAATTGCTATCTTTGCCCAGTTGGGAAGAGACCGGTTGCCGCTTGAATCGGGGTTGTTTACAGAAGGATTCTTGTCGTATTATATGAGTTCTATTGGCTTGTAGTTGAAAGATTTGCCGAGTCCAATCGACTCAAAAAATTCATATACATTGTGATTGATCAACAAATAAGGAGCTCCACCATTTAAAAATGAATCTGAAGACACAGCATTATGTCCCCTCAAAGACTCACGCTTGACTTTGGGGATGTATACATCCGGCTCTCTGATATATACTATCCTACCATCCTCCCATACTCTTGTCATAACGGTATTTATTCCGCCCTCAAATAGGAAATCCTCGTATGTAAGAGCTTTCGGAAAAATCATTTGAACCACTTCAGAAGACACTTCTTTTTTATACATTACATCTCTGAATTGAATTTCGGGAACATATGATTGAATAATATCTTTGTATTCCCTTTTAATAAACATAAACTGACTATGATTATTTAGCAAAGGAGTGCCTACATGTTTTTCTTTAGGCCATCTTATTTTGCGATTCACTTCATAATTTTTGAGTTGAATCATTCTATGGTCTGTATGTTTAAATACAGCATTCCGCTCCTTGTATAAACATGAATCAGGAAATTGACACCACACAACTGAGATAAGGAGCCACTCTGCTCTTTCGATTTCTTCTCCCGTAAACTCTATTCTTCTGTGACACTTTTCAGGGATTATTTCATCAATATTCGAAATCAAAGTTTCGGGAATTTCAAAAATCATTAGATTAGCATCCGACCTAAAAGATGTTAAAGTATAACTTACTTTGTATGATTCAATCAATTGACGGATGTCATCAGCATATGGCTTATCTGTTAAAATTGCATATCTACGAAGTATCTGCATCCTCATCCTCCCAATATTGATTGAATCGCCCAATTCAACAATTCTTCATTATCTGCATATATCTCTTTTAGCGCACTCATTATATCGTCAGTATCATACTTGCCTCCATATGGTAACAGCTTTCTAAATTTATTGGTAATTTCGAGATGCTGTTGCGGAGTGAGTTCTACACTCGGCATGGTTCTTGGGTTCAATTTATATTGCTTGGCAAACCGTTTTTCAAGGATATGATGTGCCTCATTTCCACTAACTTTGCTTTTAGATATTTGATTATACGGACCAATATCCCCACACGCATTATGAACCAACACCCCATCCCCAACATAGTAGGTATGGAAATCTTCAACCTCAAAGTTGTATACGGTAACAGGTGCTTCGAGCAGCTCATGCTGTACCTTCTCGACAACAACGTACTCTCCGTTAACTGTGAGAAGTATATCCCCGGCTTTAAGGTGAATAGCGTCAGTCCAGCCTTGGCGTGGGACGTAGAACGGATGGCTCGGTGTTGTTGTTATTTTCTCACCGTCAACCGTGACATGGATTAGCTCGTTTGTTTCGTTGACATACGTTTGAAGAACCTCTTTGAGTGCTGTTTCACCGGTGTCGGGATTTGTGGACCAAACAATGTCACC
>JBGVLA010000119.1:0-20936 GCA_045124015.1 Eubacteriales bacterium
AAGCCCGAAACGGTGCAGGAATAAAAGCTCATGGTCTCTCTGTATTTTTCGAGCAGGGCAGGGGGGAGTATCATATAGCTGATACGAACGGCGGGCGCGATGCTTTTGGAAAAGGTGTTCATATAAATGACCTTGCCCTCCGTATCGATGCCGAGCATGGGTGCGATGGGATGCCCCGAGAAACGAAATTCGCTATCGTAATCGTCTTCGATGATATAGCGGTCATCGCGTTCGCTTGCCCAACGAAGAAGCTCTTGCCGTCTTTGGATCGGCATGACGACTCCCGTGGGATAGTGATGTGTCGGGGAGATATGAATGACTTCGGTTTCTTCTTCGCGTAGCTTTTGAACGGAAAGCCCCGCGCGGTCGATATCGACGTAACGAAAACGGATGTTGTTCAGCTCGTAGATCTTGGCGATTTTTTGAAATCCCGGATTTTCCACAGCGTAAGTCTTCTCTCGTCCGAGAAGCTGAATGATGAGATTATAAAGAAATTCCGTACCTGCACCAATGACGATCTGCTCGCTTGAAACGTGAATCTCACGGAAATCCCGTAGATATTCGGCGATGGCATCACGAAGCTCCTTGACACCGTTATATGCCAAGGGGCGGAGAAGTCCGTCCTTTTCGGAAAGTGCATTTCGCATGAGCCTGGAAAGAGTCGCGTGCGGAAAATTTTCCTCGCTGATATGATTGGTCTTAAAATCGAGAAAATACGATATTTCTTGTGTTTTTTCGGGGATAAGTGGTGTTTTTTTCTCGGAATGGCTCATTTTTTCGATTCGGCTGACGAAATAACCGCTCTTTTCAATGGCGTAAATGTATCCCTCGGCGATGAGCTGCGCATAGGCATTTTCGACGGTAATGATGCTGATCTTGAGATGCTCCGCAAAACGGCGTTTGCTTGGAAGCTTTTCGCCTGCTGAAAGCGTCCCTGTCAGGATATCGCGCTTGATGCATTCGTAAAGATATTTATAGATCGGAAGTCCGTTTGTATTTTCGAGTGAGTAGGTGAGCATGACCATATCCTTTCTTTGGGTGAAAAACCATCTGGTCTTATTATAATATAAAAAACTGGCTATTTCAATCGGTTCAGAAAAGTTTTATAATAAGAACATCGATTTTATAGAAAGGATTTGTGTATGAAACAAACTCAGCATAAAAACAAGCTTGTGAAATTAGTCTTTACCTCGCTTTTTGCGGCACTTGTTTGCGTTTCTACCATGATGATCAAAATTCCGACCTCCACGAATGGTTACGTTCATTTGGGCGATGCGATGGTCCTGCTTTCAGGCTTTTTGCTCGGTCCGCTTTACGGTGTCATTGCGGCGGCGATCGGATCGATGTTTGCCGATGTTTTCGGAAGTTATTTTATTTATGCGCCCGCAACCTTTATCATCAAAGGGATGACCGCGCTTTTGGGTTATTTTGTGGCGAGAGCAATGCGACGTTTTGCAAAAATGCATCCCTCCGTGGCGTACATAACGGGCGGTATCGTCGGGGAGCTTTTCATGGTTTTCGGCTATTATCTCTTTGAAGCGACAGTTTGCGGATACGGCTTTGTTGCGGCGGCGCTCAGTATTCCGGCAAATATTTTGCAAGGCGTATCGGGCATCGTGATTGGCGTGCTCTTGGTCTTGATTTTCAATAAAACGCATATTACCGAGCGTTTTATCGGTAAATATGGTTTTCTTGACCTATAAGTCATTACGCAAAACAGACTTCGCCGTTTTACTGCTTTTCGTAAAGCACGAAGGGAAGATAAGCGAGCAATTATCAGCGGCGATTCGCCGCTTTCTTGGAAAGGAATAAAGGATTATGTTTGAAGATATCAAAAACGAAGTGGTGAAAGCCACAGAAGAGATTTGTGAGATCGGCCGTCTTTCTGCGGGCGATATTTTGGTTGTCGGATGCTCCTCGAGTGAGGTCTGCGGCAGCAAGATCGGCAGCGATTCCAGCCCTGAAGCGGCAGAAGCGATTTTTGAAGGTATCATGAGCGTGCTTGCCCCCCGTGGTATTTTCCTTGCGGCACAGTGCTGTGAGCATCTTAACCGCGCCATCATCATCGAAAAAGCGGCAGTTCCGTTTGCCGAACGTGTCAACGTCGTTCCTCAGCCCAAGGCAGGCGGTTCTTTTGCAACGGCGGCATATAAGCATTTTATGAACCCCATCGCTGTTGAAGAAATTAAAGCGGATGCAGGTCTTGATATCGGCGGCACACTCATCGGTATGCACCTGAAAAAGGTTGCCGTTCCCGTTCGTCTTTCTGTGAACCACATTGGTGAGGCGATCTTGCTTGCGGCTCGTACCCGTCCGAAGTGCATCGGCGGTATCCGCGCACATTATGATGATAATTTGATGTAAAACACTGTTTTATATTGAGGTTGATGAAAAGGCGACACAGGATTGGTATCAAAAATCTAAAGGCTGGCTATGCACTTGCGGGTATTGCCGTAATTTCTTGGCACTTGCGCGAGATAGGAAATTGCCACCGATTGTTTCCGATTTTTTGAATCGTTTTGATATTTCGGGAGAAAAAGCAACATATGTAGGTCAACTTTATCATAAAGACGGTCTGCATTTGTATCAATTTAGTTATCGCTTTGCAGGAAACATTCTTAGCGAACCTGAAAATGCAAAATCGAGTACGGGGGCAGAAGGCAAATGTTGTCATGAACCCTATCCATATGGAGCTCTTGGTTTTTACGAACCGCATTTTGATGTGGAGTTTGTTTTATGGTTGCCTTGGGTGTTGGATGAACCTCAATAACTGTAATTTTTCAAATCCATTTTTTATACGACGAAAAACGGACGGCAATGCCGTCCGTTTTTCATATGGAGTCAAGCGCACGGCGCTTGCGGTTCTTTTTGATTCTTTTTCTTGACGTCAAGAAAAAGAAGATATGCCAAAAATCCGTTCCTCCATCTCCGCGCAAAGATAATGATATACGGGCAGATGAAGCTCCTGCACCATGAAGGTCTCCGTTTCGGGAACGCGGATGGTGCAATCGCAGATTTCAAAAAGACGGCTTTCCTTCGCGCCTGTGAGGGCGATGGTCCGGATGCCGAGAGCCTTTGCGGTCTTTGCGGCATTCACAACGTTTTTAGAATTGCCAGAGGTGGAAATGCCGATAAAAAGGTCATGTTCTCTTGCATAGCCGAAGACCTGCTGTGCATAAACGAAATCGGCATCGACGTCGTTTGCAAAGGCGGTGAAAAGCGCGTGCTGAGAGTCGAGCGCGATGGCAGGAATACCGCATTGCAGATTTTTAGCGAAGCTTTCAGCTTCTTCACCGAGGGTGTTTTCAAATTTTCGTTTGGTTTCTTCATTCATGGGGCGGCGAAGAAGAAAGCCCTTCATGAGCTCGCCTACGATATGTGCGGCATCGGATGCAGAACCACCGTTTCCGCAGGCGAGGATCTTGCCGCCTGCATAATAGGTCTTGCACATCATATCTTCTGCTTTTTGAATCTCATCTGCACATACGGAAAGTGCAGGGTAACGGCTAAGAAGTGTTTCAAGATGATTCATACGATATCCCTTTCTTAATCATGATAGGCGACGGAAAGCGCGGCAAAATCGCCAATACCGTCTCCGAGCTTTGCGGGAAGGATCTTACAGCTGTTTCGAGAAAACGAGAGCGTTTCACGGGCGAGTATCTTTTCCATATGTGGGCGGAGAAGCACTTCTGCGCGCTCAAAAATACTGCCGATGACGATGGCTTCGGGATTTAAGATGTCGACAAGGATGGCAAGTCCCTCGCCGAGCTTTTCTCCGCAGATGCGGAAAACTTCGAGTGCGATGGGCTCATTTTGATTTGCATATTCTGCAAGGAGCTTTGCGGAAATGCCGTCAAGTTCTGCCTTGGTTTTGCAATAGGGAAGTGTTTTACCGGTTTGCAGAACCTCAAGCGCAAGGGTCTTTCCGAGCTGTGCGATACCGCCGCCACTGCAAAAGCCCTCAAATGAGCCTGCCTTGCCGTATCCGACGGGGCCGTGAGCCGCCATGCGGATATGACCGACCTCTCCTGCCATACCGCAGGCGCCGCTATATAATTTTCCGTTTAAGATAAGTCCTGCGCCCATTCCCGTGCCAAACGTGAGAAAGATCATGTGAGAGGTGCCTTTTCCTGCGCCGAATTTCCATTCCGCAAGGGCGCAAGCATCCGCATCGTTGCAAAGATAGGCAGGAATATGAAACTCTGCTTGCAGCATTTCCGTGATATGCACCTCATCCCAGCCGGGGAGATTGGGGGGAGAAAGAATGATGCCGTTTTTGGCATCAAGCGGACCGCCGCAGGAAATACCGATGGCATCGCCCTCTCCGATCTCTCGGATCGCATGGATGATGTTTTGTATCGTTTCGGTATAGGTCGTGGTTTGAAATTTGATTTTTTTCGCAATGCCGTTCTCATCGCCGAGAACGACGGCACATTTTGTGCCTCCGATATCAACGCCGATCTTCATATCGTTTTCCTCAAAAAAATGGTTGTATTTGACAAGTGTTCAAGCGTGTTTTTCTCTCTTGCCAATCCGGCATTTTTTCAGAAAGCATGGCATAAAATGCCGCAGAATGATTGGGGATGAGAAAATGTGTGAATTCGTGCATGACGATGTATTCGATGCAAGATGGGGGATAGCAGGCGAGACGGGAATTGAAGGTTAAGATCCCTTCTTTTGGACGGCAATTTCCCCATGTGGCGCGCATGGCGCGGAGCTTGATCTTGGGGAATTTCACCGTCTCAGGGAAGAGGGAATGTACCATTTTTGCATACGAAAAAAGGAGCTCGAGGAGCTGTTTTTGCGCATATTTTTGAAGTTTTTGCTTGATTTTTTCGGGATTCTCTTCAAAAGGCAAGGACAAAAAGCCGTCTTTTTCTTGCACTTCGCCGTCCTTGACGGGGAAAAAACACAACGTTTTTTCTTCTCCGAAAAGGTAAATTTTATCGCCTTCCCGAAAGGTCGGAGGTGGGATTGCAGTCTTTTTCCGCCTTTCAAAAGCATCCAGTGCACGAAAAAGAAAATTCGCCTTTTCGGTCAAAAACATCTCGATCTGCTTTTGAGAGACTCCGCGTGGGGACGAAACGGAAACCGTTCCGTCCGCACGCACACGGAGATTGATGTTTTTGACTTTTTTGCGAATCCACTCATAGGATATTTCACGCCCGTCAAGGAAAATGACGCGGTGTGTTGTATGTTCTTTCATACTTTTGGTATTAGTCTTCTCTCTTTTTACCCCAGAAGAAGAGTGCTACGGTTCCGGGACCTGTATGAGAACCGATGGTCGTGCCGATATTGTTGATCACGACCTTGCCGTTGAGATTCGGGAAACGTTCCTGAATGGTGTTTGCGATCTCTTTTGCTTCGTTGTATCTGCCGGAATGGCTGATGAAGCATTTTTCTGCATATTCAAGCTCGTTATCTGCATTTTCTTCCATTTTCTTGATGATGGCTGCCATGACCTTCTGTTTGGTACGGATCTTTTCTCTGGGAATGAGTTTACCGTTGACGTCCATATTGAGGAGCGGGCAGATCTGGAGGATCGTGCCGAACCAGCCGGAAACCTTGGAAACACGGCCGCCCTTTACAAAGAAGGTGAGGTCTGTGGAATAGAACCAATGGTGAAGGCGAAGCTTGTTTTCTTCTACCCATTCATAGAGCTCGTCGATGGTGTAGCCTTCGTCGCGGAGATCTGCCATTTTGTCAAGGAGAAGACCTGCGCCTGCGGAAGCGGCAAGAGAGTCGATGACATAGATCTTTCTATCGGGATACTGTTCTGCAAGAGTTTCCTTTGCTACGTTTGCAGAATTGTATGTGCCCGAAATGCCGGAAGAAAGGCAGAGGTGGATGATATCCTTACCTTCTTCAAGGAAAGGTGTAAAGTATTCGATGAATTCGGTGCTGCTGACCTGAGAGGTTTTGGTCTCTGCGCCGTTCATCATAGCTTCGTAGAACTGGTCGAGAGGCATGGTCTTGCCAAGGTCGTCCATATAATCGACGCCATCGAGCATATAGTGGAAGCAGATGTACTGAATGTCTCTTTTGGCAAAGTGTTTTTCGGAGAGGTCGGCAATGGAACAGCCGCTGATGATATAATCGTTCATGGTATTACCCTCTTTCTATCATAATTTTATATTGATCCAATTTTATTATAGACCATGTTCGTTGATTTGTCAACATAATTTTGGCATGCGAAAGGAAAAGAGCGGACAAAGTTTTTTGGATCGTTTAACGGTTTACCACGTGGATGGGGGTGCCGTTTTCAAACATACGGAGATTTTCGGCTACAAGGTCGATCAGACGGGTGCGTGCTTCGATGGAGCCCCATGCAACATGGGGGGTGATATAGCAATTCTTAGCGGTCAGATAGGGATGTCCCTTTCGCATCGGCTCTGTATCCAGAACGTCGATTCCTGCGCCGCGGAGCTTTCCGCTATTTAAGGCTTCCGTGAGTGCGTCTTCTTCGATAACGCCGCCGCGTGCCGTATTGATGATGACGGCAGAGGGCTTCATTTTGGAGAGCGTTTCGCGGTTTACCAGATGGCGCGTTTCATCCGTGAGCGGACAATGGAGAGAAAGATAATCGGAACGGGAAAAAAGGGAATCTTGATCGACGAATTCGACACCTTCAAATGCTACGGGATGGCGTACGGTGGCGATGACCTTCATACCAAAGGCGTTTGCCACGGTTGCCACGGCTTTGCCGATCGTGCCGAAGCCGAAAATGCCGAGCGTTTTTCCATGAAGCTCACTGATGGGATAAGAGAGATAGGAGAAGGTCTCTGCGTTTGCCCAATCTCCGCGTGCAACGGATGCGGCGTAATCGTCTGCACGGCTTGCGAAATGCAGGATGAGGGCAAAGGTATGCTGGGTAACGGAATTCGTGGAATATCCGGGTACGTTGCAAACGACGATGCCGCGCGCTTTTGCCGCTTCCGTGTCGATGTTGTTATATCCTGTGGCGAAAAGCCCGATGAATCGAAGATTTGGGCAGGCATCCATGACTTCTGCCGTGATCTGCGCTTTATTTACGATGACGGCATCGCTGTCGCCGATGACGGGGATGATCTTGTCGTTTGGCATGAAATCATAGCAGGTTACGTCTCCGAGTGCTTCCAGCGGTGCAAGGGAAACATCTCCTGTGGTAATGGTATTTCGATCGAGTATGGTAATTTTCATAAAAATATCTTCTTTCGTGATTTTATATTCGTATTGTATCACAATTTAACAAAGTCTTAAAGAGTTTTTTGTAAAAAATATTGATTTTTTATTTGCTTTATGCTAAAATCATATAACATGAAAAACAAAAGGGGCAGATAAAAATGAAATATATATATATCCTTTTTTCCGCAACTCCTTATAAAACAGGCTCTTTCATTCGTAAGGTTTTGCGAAATCGATATAATCATGTAGCGCTCAGCTTCGATGAAGATTTATCGAATATGTATACGTTTTCGCGTTTTCATGCCAATGCACCGTTTTTTGCCGGATTTACAAAGGAATCCTTTGGTCGTTATGAGTGGCACGGAAACTTTTCTGACATCAAGGTTTGCCGACTTCATGTTTCTGATAAACAATATGATCTGATCAAAACACATATTCAAAGAATGCACCGCCAAAAAAAGGTGTACGTATACAATTATTATTCCGCGGCGATGACGCCCTTGCATCATCGCGTGCGTATCCGCAATGCCTATACCTGCGTGGAATTCGTGGGCGATATTCTCAGTATGACCGATATCGGCGTCAAGTTCGGTGATTTCCATTCCTTGCCCGGTCTCGAAAAGATCTGCGCGCCTTTTGTCGTGTACGAGGGAAGCGCACAGACTTATCCCGGAGCGAAAGGCTGGCGCGGCGATGATTTTAAGGAAAAAATGCCGATCTCCGATGGGATCGTGGCTACAGTGGAATCGTTTGGAAGATTGACCAAGCGAGGAATTGAAGATGCTTACAGCTTTTGCTGTGCAAAATTCGGTGTTGCTGTCAAACGATAAGATTTCAAAATAAAAGTGCGTAACTCACGGTTACGCACTTTTTTGTATTTAATTAGCTAGATACGCTACGTGGATACACGGCGCTGTGAATGAATAATAAGTAAGCGCATCGTATATCGTTTTCTCGCCTGCACCTTCACCATAGACGGTGATGCGGTCTCCGGGGAGAAGATTTTGGGGATTATCCTGCACGCAATCGCGGATCAAGATGGTGAAATTGCCGCCGTCGGGAGCCTTGCAGAGATAATAGACGGTATAGTCGCTGCCGTAATCATCAGAATCGATAAGCTTTTGTGTAACCACGAGATCAAGGGAAACAAAGTCATCCTTGTATGCGGAAACAGAACGATAATAGTCTTCGGCATCCACTTCTTCACAAGCGGCAATGTATTCCGCGCGAGAAAGCGAGGTGTCGACAGGTCTTTCCCAAAGATTCGATATTTGCGAGAAGATGATGAATCCATAAGAGGAGAGAAGGGTATAGAGGATGGCGACGATGAGAAGCGTGATCTTCAGCGAGCGTTTGTGCGGACTCGTGATGAGCAGGATGATGCCGATGATGGGGGCAAAAATGAGTGCCAGCGCAATGACCCACCATGTATGATACCACTCAACGAAGGTAACGCGCCCCGATCCACCTTTGCGGCGAGCTTTTTTATGCTTGACAGGCTTGCGATTTCCTGCGCGCATTTCCTCGGGACAGACCTTGCCGCAGAGCGGACAGGTATCCTGCGGAAAATAACATTTGCAGTCCGGACAAAGATTGAGGTCCGATCTTTCGCTGTCGCTATCGTAATCAAAGGAGCCGAGCATTCTTCCCATAGGAATAACTTCCTTTCTTTTCGTTGTTTTTTTGTATTAACAGTTTACCATACGAAGGGAAGATTGTCAAGATATTTGAAAAAAGCGGATATGTAGTTAAAACTTTTTGCTTCGTTTATGCTTTTGCGTCGTTCCTGCGCTGACACCGCAAACGCCAGAGACGGCAGAAGAGACGATGACAGCCGGGGCACAGATCAAAAAAAGAGATATCTTGATGGAGAGCGAAAATATAAAGACGAGCAACACGAGGATGCCGATGAGAAAAACGCCGGAGAGTGCACCGCAGAAAAAGCCGTTTTCTCTATGTGTACGCGCGGCGATATATCCGCCTGAAAGCGCCGTTATGAATAGGGAAATGAGAGAGAAAACGGGCGTGAATTTTTCGGGGTCTTCCATGGAAAGCCCCGCAAAGCAGGAGAGCACGAGCAAGAGAAGTCCGAGGGCAAGGGAGATGACTGTTCCGAGAAAGACGGATACGAAAAAGCTTTTTTCTTTTCCTTTTTGCGTGCGGTTTTTGACGGTTGTTTTTTTGGACATAAAAAGATACCTCCGAGCCTTTTTGCTAAAAGCATATGCGGCTCGGAGGCTTCTTATGAACGCATTAAGCGTCTTTTTTGTCTTCTTTTTTCTCTTCAACAGCGGGAGCTGCTTCTTCGGTTGCTTCGGGAGCATCAAATTTGCGGTCGATGCGCTTGAGAGCGGAGCGTTCAAAGCGGATACGGGTTCTGTCTCTTGTGGTTTCGAGGACGAAGGTATCGTCTTTGACGTTGATGACACGGCCGATGATACCGCCGATGGTGGTTACTTCGTCGCCAACGGAAAGGCTATTGCGAAGTGCAGTTGCTTCCTTTTCCTGCTTTTTCTGGGGACGGATGATAAAGAAATAAAATACGACACCCAAAACGACAAGCATGATGATGGAAGTCCACATAGTACCGCCGCCGGGATTGGTTGCGGCGCCGTCTGCGGCAGCAGTCAAAAACATAGGCATGGGAATTTTCCTCCTTCGGATTTATTATCTACAACAGTATACCGCAACTTTTGTTTTTTTTCAAGAAGAATTTGTAAATTTGCGTGATTTTTTACAAATATTTTCTTGCATTTTATCTTTGTAAGGATTAAAATAGAAATATAATATTGTATTTTTCAAAATAGGAAAGGATAGATAACTTATGAAAGACGGATTTGTTAAGGTTGCGACGATGACTCCCGATCTGCGTGTGGCAGACGTTGCATACAACGTGGGTGAGATCATCAAGGGCATCGAAAAGGCGTATGCAGAAAACGTATCGCTTCTCGTTTTCCCTGAGCTTGCCGTTACGGGCTACACCTGCGGAGACCTCTTTAATCACAGAAGCATTATTGACGCCGCTATGAAAGGCGTTGAGGATATCGTAAAGGCGACAGAGGGCAAGAAGATGCTCACGTTTGTCGGTGCGCCGATCCGCAGAGCAGGTAAGCTTTATGATTGTGCCGTTGCTATTTCTGACGGTAGGGTTCTCGGTATCGTCCCGAAAACACATCTTGCAAACTATGGCGAAAGCTATGAGATGCGCAATTTTACTGCATATGATAACACGGAATATGGAGAGGGTATCGTATTTTGCGGTCAATATTTTCCTGTTTCTTGCGATGCACTCTTTTTTGCAGAGGAAATGGATGACTTGATCATTGCTTGCGAGATCGGTGAGGATCTTTGGACGATCAATCCGCCTTCTTCTTCTCATGCGGCGGCAGGCGCGACTGTTATTGTGAACCTTTCCGCAAGCGCGGAGATCGTCGGCAGAGCAGAGAAAAGACGCGAGCTTGTGAGAAGCCAATCCGCCAAGATCTGCGGTGCGTATATCTATGCAAACGCGGGTAGCGGTGAATCTACCACCGACGGCGTTTTCTCGGGTCATAGCATCATTGCCGAAAACGGAAAGATCCTTTCCGAAAGAAAGCCCTTTGATGAGGGTATGCAGACGGCCGTTATCGATGTTCATGCGCTTGCGGACGAGCGTTTGGTGAAAAATACGTTCCCCGAAGCAGCGAAGGACAATTACGATAGAAGCAATATCTTCTCGCTTGATATAAAAGAAACCGACACCCCCAAGGTCGCAAAGCGTCCGTTTATCCCCGAAAAGGAAGCGGAATTTGCTGAGCGCGCAGAAAGCATTTTGAATATTCAGACCTATGGTCTGAAAAAGCGTCTTGCTCATGCACACGCGAAAACTGCCGTCATCGGTATTTCGGGCGGTCTTGACTCCACGCTTGCGCTCCTCGTTGCCGTTCGCGCCATGGACCTGCTCGGACGCGACAGAAAAGATATCATCGCCGTTACCATGCCTTGCTTCGGTACGACCGTTCGCACAAAGAGCAACGCTGTCATGCTCGCGGAAGCGCTCGGCGCGACCGTTCGCACCGTGGATATCAAACGCGCCGTCAGCGTGCATTTTGAGGATATCGGACACGATGAAAACGTGCGCGACGTAACCTATGAAAATGCACAGGCGCGTGAACGCACACAGGTCATCATGGATATCGCCAACGATACGAACGGGCTTGTCGTTGGTACGGGCGACCTTTCTGAGGTCGCGCTCGGTTGGTCTACCTATAACGGCGACCATATGTCGATGTACGGTGTCAACGCTGACGTGCCGAAGACGCTCATTCGCGGTATCGTTGCTTACGTTGCCTCCACCATGGAGGGCGATGCGAAAAAGGCGCTTCTCGATATCGTCGATACCCCCGTCAGCCCCGAGCTTCTTCCCGCGGACAAGGAGGGCAATATCGCGCAGAAGACAGAGGAGATCGTCGGTCCTTACGATCTGCACGACTTCTTCCTCTATTATATCATTGGCAAGCGTTTTGCACCCAAAAAGGTATTCCGTCTTGCTTGCACCGCGTTCGAGGGTGAATTTGATAAAGCGACCATCCATAAATGGCTCCGTTCGTTCTATCGCCGCTTCTTTATGCAGCAGTTCAAGCGTTCCTGCGTTCCCGACGGTCCCAAGGTCGGTTCTGTGGCGCTCTCTCCGCGTGGTGATTGGAGAATGCCAAGCGACGCCGTTGCTGACGTTTGGCTTCGTGAAGTCGATGAAATTACGTTTTAATTTGGAGGTAAAAGCATGAATCCGTATTTTTCCGAAGTAAATAAAAATTTTGGTTTTGGCTGTATGCGTCTTCCGCTTCTTGAAAACGGCGACGTGAATTATGATGAGTTTTCCAAAATGATTGAAGCGTTCTTTGCGGCAGGCTTCAATTATTTCGATACGGCACACGGCTATTTGCAGGGCAAGAGCGAAAAAGCGCTCAAGGATTGCCTTACGAGCCGTTATCCCAGAGAGAAATATCTCCTTGCCAATAAACTTTCCAATCCCTATTTTGAAAAAGAAGAAGAGATTCGTCCTTTCTTTGAAAATCAGCTTGAATGGTGCGGTGTTGAATACTTTGATTTCTATCTCATGCACGCGCAGAATGCAAATAACTACAAAAAATATAAGGCTTGCCGTGCATATGAGATCGCACGCGAGCTGAAAGAAGAAGGCAAGATCCGCCACGTTGGTCTTTCTTTCCACGACAGCGCAGAGGTGCTGGATATGATCCTCACAGAAAATCCTTTCGTGGAATTTGTGCAGATCCAGTTTAACTATCTCGATTTTGAAAATGTAGGTGTGCAGAGCCGTCTTTGCTATGAGGTCTGCCGTAAGCATAACAAGCCCGTCATCGTAATGGAACCCGTCAAGGGCGGCAGTCTTGTGAATCTCCCCGAAAAGGCACAGAAGGTTCTTGATGATATCCGCACAGGCAGTAACGCTTCGTATGCGATTCGTTTTGCCGCAAGCTTTGAGGGTATGTTTATGGTGCTTTCCGGCATGAGCAATATGGAGCAGATGGCAGATAACCTCAGCTTTATGACGGATTTCAAGAAGCTCACAGACGCAGAATTTAAGGCGCTGGAAGTGGTTTGTAATTGCATCCGCGAACAGCATCTCATTGCTTGTACGGCTTGCCGTTATTGTGAGGAGGGTTGTCCCAAACAGATCGCCATTCCCGACCTTTTCTCGGCGGTCAACGCGAAAAAACGCGGTGAGGGAGGTGCAGAGGCTCTCTATGCTTCTTATACCGAAAATCGCGGCAAGGCTTCGGATTGTATCCGTTGTGCAAAATGCGAACGCATTTGTCCGCAGAAGCTGCCGATCCGTACGCTTCTTGTGGAAGTGGCGAAGGCTTTTGACGAATGAAAATAAAGAATTCCCGACAAGTTTAGACTTGTCGGGAATTTTTTTCGCCAAACTATTGACAAAAGCGTTATATCTGTATATAATGTATATACGCAGAAGAACAAGGGGTGATGAAATGAATATTTGGATAGACAATAAAAGCGGTGATCCGATCTACGAACAGATATATACGCAAATTAAAAATCAGATCATCAGTGGAGAACTTACTGAGGATGCGCCATTGCCGTCGATTCGCAATTTGGCAAAGGATCTGCGTATCAGCGTGATCACGACCAAGCGTGCATATGACGAGCTTGAAAAGGATGGTTTTGTATATACTGTTCCTGCCAAGGGGTGCTTTGTGGCTCCGAAAAACGTGGAGCTTCTGCGAGAGGAAAATTTGAAAAAAATTGAGGAGCATATGCAGAGCGTTTTACAGCTTGCGGCTTCTTGTAACCTTTCAAAATTTGAAATTTTGGAAATGATGAAACTCATGATGGAGGGATCAGAATGACAAATGCAATTGAAGTTCAGAATGTAACGAAGAAATACGACGGATTTGTTCTTGACGACATCAATTTTACGCTTCCGCGCGGTTGTATTATGGGGCTTGTGGGAGAGAACGGTGCAGGGAAAAGCACGACCATCAAGCTTATTTTGGGGCTGATCAAGGGAGATGCGGGAAAAGCGCTTGTGCTTGGTGCAGATGCTCAAAATAACGTAAGCATCCGAGAGGATATTGGTGTGGTTTTGGATTCCGCGCTCGGTATTCCACCTTCGCTCAGCGTAAAACAGGTGGAAAAAATTTTGAAAAATATTTATAAGAATTGGGATTCGGATGCGTTTCGTGGATATCTTACCCGTTTTTCGATTCCCGAAAAGAGACGCTTTTCCGAGCTTTCCCGAGGTATGAAAATGAAGTTTGAAATTGCGATCGCGCTTTCGCACGGTGCAAAGCTCCTCATTTTAGATGAGGCGACGAGCGGTCTTGATCCTGTGGTACGCGATGAAATTTTGGATATTTTTATGGATTTTACGCGCGAGGAGGATCATTCCATTTTGATTTCTTCGCATATTGTGAGCGACCTTGAAAAGGTTTGTGATTATATCGCTTTTTTGCATGAAGGAAAGCTTGTTCTTTGCGAAGAAAAAGATGCGCTTTGCGAACGATATGGTATGATCCATTGTACGCCTGAGGCGTATCTTGATATCGACGAAAAGGCGGTTCTCGGAAAAAAGCAAACGCCATACGGCATTGAAGCCATCGTGGACCGTGCTTTGATTCCGCATGACATGGAAACAGAAAAGGTCAATTTGGAAGATATATTTGTGTATATGATTAGGAGGAAGGTATGAAAGGGCTACTATATAAGGATCTATGCTTGAGTTGGAAAAATTCGAAAATTTTGATTCCCTCATTGCTGATATATTTTGTTATGGGACTCTTTTTAGAAGAAATGTTTACGATCATGCTTCCGTTTTCGGTCGTGGTTTTATCCTCGCTTTGCACGACCTTGGTTTCTTCGGATGAATCGTCGGGATGGTATGCCTATGCGGCAACGATGCCGATCTCGCGCGCCAAGATCGTTTCGAGTCAGTATATCTTGATTTTGATCTACAGCGCAGGTTTTTCATTTCTTTTTAATTTGCTTCTTGGCATGAATGTTTCTTTGAACGATGATTTTTCATTTGATGTCGTTTTGTTTTTGATCGTGATGCCGTTCTGTATTTCGCAATTTATCAGCGTTTTGATGATGCCGTTTCTGTATTGGTTGGGCGTAGCAAAGGGTCGTTTTGCTTATTCGGTGATCATTTTTGCTTTGCTGGCCTTGTTTGCGCTTTTTGGCAATCATATTTTTGTGTCGGATATTTTGTCGAGTGCAAGCTTGATCGTCTTTACACTCGTGTTTTTCACATTTAGTATGATACTTTTGGCCGTTTCATGGTGTGCTTCCATTTGGATATTCAAACGAAAAGATATTGCTTAAAGTACAAAAACCCGTCGAATTTCGACGGGTTTTTGCATATGATAGAGTATCTTTTTCTTTGGAGTGATGATATGAGGCTGAGTGTGCTTTTTGAAAAATGTCTTTATGCAAAATATTTACATAGTCCCAATGGAGGAAATTACGCGATTGAACGAATAGGCTCTACACTTTATATCTATTTGGAACATTCCGATGGTGGGGAGGATTGGAAAAACAATATGAATTTTCCTGCGATTCCGTATAAACGCATGGGAAAGACCGTTTGGTTTGCGCATCGGGGCTTTTTGAAGGTCTGGAAGTCGATGGAACCTTATCTTGCAAGCAACATTCTTGACCCGTCTTTGCAAAATATTATTACTGTTGGATATTCTCATGGCGCGGCGCTTGCAGTTTTGTGTCATGAATATATTTGGTATCATCGACCTGATCTGAGAACGGTTATCGAAGGGTATGGCTTTGGATGTCCGCGCGTGGTCTGGGGGAAGCTACACGGCGGAAGACGGGAGCGTTGGCAACGGTTTACGGTGATTCGAAATCTTGATGATTTCGTAACGCATTTGCCGCCTTCGTTTTTGGGATATACGCACGTTGGAGAATTGCTTGAGATTGGCGAACAAGGGAAATATTCCACCGTGGATGCGCATAGGGCGGAGAATATTTTGATGGAATTGCGGGTAAGAGAGGGCAGGGCGTCGATTCCCCTGATTTTCTGATTCATAAAAACAAAAAAGACAGATACTTGCGTACCTGTCTTCTTTGTTATGGTGACCCGGACGGGAATCGAACCCGTGTTACCGCCGTGAAAGGGCGGTGTCTTAGCCGCTTGACCACCGGGCCATTCGACTTTGACAGTATAGCATAAAGTGTTTGCTTTGTCAATATCTTTTTGAAAATATTTTGCCTTTTTTTGAAAAAACTCTCGCCGAAGCGAGAGTTTGGAGTGGTATTAGGTTTTCGGCTTGGAGAGCAATTCTTTATTGATGGTTTGAACGGTATTGAAATACTGCTTGGAGGAGTTCGAAACCAAGAGAATGATCGGAAGGATCAACTGCGCGACGGAGGCGAGAATAAAGAGAATTGCGTAAACACGTGCGATCGTTAAATAATCTGGACCGAGCATGGTGTAAATTTCAGCAGTGAAAATCTGCAAAGTCATGATCGCACCGCCGATGATGGGCAAAATGGCAAAAGCTTTTGTGCCATTATAAATGCCGATGGAAAACAAAATTACGATGACAAGCGCCGCGATATTGGTTGCGGAAAGGATGGCGATATCGATTGTGAATGCCAAAACGAGTTCTGCGGCAAGATGAAGCGCACGAGTCAAGATCCAAAGAAGTACGACGATGCCGCAAAGCTTTTTACCTTTAGCAAGATCAGGGTTTTCATCAAATGCTTTGGTAAGTAATTCTTTCTTTTGTTCTTTTAATAAATTTGCCATGGAGTCCTCCTAATATCTTTTGAGTGGTATCATTATAACATGGTTTCGGAAGATTGTCAAGTTGTTATTTTTGTTGGCATACGCGATTGCGATCTCACAAAAAAGGATTGTTTTTTCGCGGAGGAGGTGTATGAGGAACGTAAATGGTTTCCAGTGCGTGAGCAAGCTCCTTTCGCTTTTTGATGCCAAGCTTTCCGAAAATATTGGATAAATGAAATTTTACGGTGCTTTCGGTGATGAAAAGCTTTTGTGCAATCTCGCTATTGGTCAATCTGTCTGATGCCAAAAGCGCAACCTCGTATTCTCGGTTATTGAGTTGGTCAGGGGTTTCTTCATGGAAGATGTTGCTGCGTAGATTGTCAAGCTTATCCCAAAATTCGATTCCGAGATTTTGAACGATGGAGACAGCGCTCGGATTGAATTTTTCAACGGTATCCAAAATGAAGCTACCGAGTGTGGTGAGAATAAATTCGGAAGGGATCAGCCAAAGTCCATCCGGTGCGATTTTTTCAATGGCAGAGGTGATCGCCGCGTGGGCGCTATCCAGATCGCCTAGGATGCAGAAGTTGCCTGCCACAAGAAAATCGATATAAGCGCTTCCGAAGGGCTGTGGGGAAGCGTTCCAAACGTCCTTCAAGAGGTGCGCCATATTGATCGCATCGGCATGTTTTTTGTGATAAAAGAGATATTCCATATGCGTAATGCCTGCATGACAGAGAAGAGGAGACGATATGGTGTCCTTGGTCAGCACGAATCCGAGAGGATGGCTCTTTTGGGGAATCGCACCAAAATCTCCACTTTTGATCCATGAGGGAATATCCTTGAAAATGCCAAGTGTCATGTTGGATTGCGCTTTGATCGTTTCCGCGACCTCATGGCAGATCTTGCGGCGGTCGGTATTGTTGATGACACCATCTATGTAATATTGCATTCGATGCCAAAGCTTGTCAATGCTTTTATGCTGTGCAATGCGTCCGATCAGCTCTGCCGCGCAAAGTGCGGTCAAATGATTCCCGTTTTTCAGCGCCATGTGATAAGTATCCTCGGCGAGCATCAATGCCGTTTCCTGATCGCCTCGGTAGTGGGAAAGCTGAGCGCGATAGCAAAGGGCGGTTTCGGGACCTCCTCCCGTCAGCTTTTCAAAAAGAAGTGTTGCTTCGTCCAGATATTCCGCGATCTCATCGGCTCTGCCGGTGCGGTAATAAATGCCGAAAATATTGTAGAAGTCAAGACTCATCGGTTGCTTTTTGATCAAGACCTTTGAGCGTCCGCCGATCAAAGAGAGGCTGGTTTTGAAATTTTCAACCAGCTTTTCCGGCTCGCTGAAATATTTCATGCTTTCGATCAGCAACAATTCACCCTGAAGAGGATGATCCTTGGGATAGGATTCCAGCTCTTGTTCAACCTTGGTGAGCAGATGTCGGAATTCCTTGAAATCGCATTGGCGAAAAGCGTCATATGCTTGCTGTAATGTTTCAATAATATGCGCGTTTTCCATAAACATCTCTTTTCTTTTTTCATCGATATGAAATGTATTTGATATATTATATTTTATCACAAAAATTGATAAAATCAATGCGATTTTGGAAAAACATCTAGGCTTTGCCGCAAAAACTATACTTTTCGGATAGTGACTTTTTTTCTGCAATTTGATATAATGTTTATGAAAAAAGAAAGGGAGTTGAGGGAGAAATGAAAATGAAGCGGCTTCGGATGCTCCTTGTTTATGCAGGAATCTGGTGCATGGCACTTGCGATTCTTTGGCTTATGCTGATGGGGAGCGCTTTGATTCCAAATCGTTCGATTCAGTCTAATATGAAACAGAGCGCACTCGGATATGCGGAGCGTGCGCCGTTTGAGATTACGGATGGCAAGCATTGGAACAGCGTTGCCGATCATTACGCCGATACGATTCTTTTGAACGTGGCATGGAATATGGCGAGCAATGACGTGATACGCTCTTCACTGGATACGAAATATTATGACGGAGAGGACTTCGGCGAGCATTACGGCTTGTATCTCTCGGTTACCCAAGGGAAGGCACCGAATACCGATTACTCCCGTTACTGGCATGGATCATCGATGTTTGTCCGTCTTTTTCATCTTTTCACAGATGTGAACGGACTGAAATTGACTGGCTTCATTGTTTTGCTGCTTCTGATCGTGGGAACGGTCGCTTGGCTCGTTTTTCATAAGCACGTGGATCTGGCAGTGCTTTTGCTGATCTCTCTTGTATCCGTTCAGTTTTGGAACGTGCGACTGAGTCTGGAATATCAGCCCTGCTTTTTGATAGCATTTGCGTTGAATCTTTTGTTTCTTGCGACAGAAAAAAAGAATGACGCATGGCTTGTGGGTCTCAGTATTCTTGGCGGTGTTTTGGCTTGTTTCTTCGATTTTCTGACAACGGAAACGCTTGTGATCCTTCTTCCTTTGATTCTTACGACAGCGGTGAGAGCGAAGGAGAACAGACTGGGCGGTTTGCGTCAGAATCTTTTTCTCTATTTGAAATGCGGTGGTGCATGGGGGATCGCTTATGTGAGCGCATTTCTTTCCAAGTGGATATTCGCTTGGGCGGCAACAGGGAAAAACGTGTTTATCGATGCGTTTTCTTCCGTAGCACAGCGAATCGGCGGGGATGTCGGTGCGGAAAATATGGCACCGAAAAGTATATTCTCTTCCGTTACCGCGAATTTCAGTATGATGTTTGGCGCAGAGAGTCGAGTGGATTACGCGAAAACGTGGATCATTCTTTTGGTTTGTTTCGTTCTTCTGGGCTCTTTTTGGTATCTTTTCCGTGATCAGACCGGAAACGGTACGGCGGGAGTACTTCTTCTCCTTTTGGGTGCGGTTGTGCTCATGCGTTATCTTCTTTTGAACAATCATTCGTATTTACATAATTTCTTTACATATAGAGCGTTGCTCTCCACCATATTTGCGGTACTGCTTGCTATTTGGTTCAATATACGTTTGCCGCAAAAGAAACGAGGTCGGAAATGACGGAATTTACCATTTTAATGCCATGCCTGAATGAGGCGAAATCGCTTGCGTTCTGCATACGGGAGGCAAGATCGTTTATAGACGGTCATGGTTTGGATGCGGAG
Source organism: Eubacteriales bacterium (assembly GCA_045124015.1). GTDB lineage: Bacteria > Bacillota > Clostridia > Oscillospirales > CAG-272 > QALR01. The sequence goes on from JBGVLA010000119.1 coordinate 19,552, forward strand.
ATCTTGATTGCCGACAATGGCTCGACAGATGGTTCTCAGCAAATTGCAAAACAGAACGGTGCCCGTGTGATCACGGTTCCCGAGCGCGGTTATGGTGCGGCTTTGATCGGCGGCATCAAGGCGGCAAACGGGAAATATATCATCATGGGGGATGCCGATGGTAGCTATGATTTTGGCAATCTGGAGCTTTTTGTGGATTCCTTGCGAGGGGGATATGCTCTTGTGGTTGGAAATCGTTTTCGAGGCGGAATCGCACCCCATGCTATGCCGTGGTTACATCATATCGGCGTACCGATGCTTTCGATGATCGCCAGATGGCGTTTTCATTCTCCCGTAGGAGACTTTCACTGCGGTCTTCGTGCATTTTGTAAGGATGACGCTTTGAAGCTTGGGCTTCGTTGCCCGGGAATGGAATTTGCAACGGAGATCATTGCCGCGTTTACGAAAAGCGGTGCCAAGATCTGCGAAGTACCGACTGTATTACGACGCGATCTCAGAGAAAGAAAATCACATATTCGAACATTTCGTGATGGATTTCGTCACTTGAAATATATATTATCCATGTAATTTTTCTTTGTTTTTATGAGGAGGAAATCAGAATGACAAAACGTTTCAAAAAATTGGTTGCTCTTTGGGTAGCAATCTCATTGATGTGCAGTGTGTTTGTTGTAGAGGTTTCGGCAGCTACAACGCCCGTTTATCTGTATTATTCGAGTGTGGAACCGACAACGACAACAGACGTTCCCGCATCGCAAAAGTATGAGGTTACCTATGTTTCGAATACCACAACGGCTGAAGAGATTACGGATTCCTTCGGCAATCCGATCGCGGTAACTCCCGCTGATAATCAGAAGCAGGTAGGCTGGACTGTGTGGACGCACGTTGAGTCTGGTGGCGTTGAATGGATTAATTCCGCTCAAGGACTTGCTATCGGTGATGCGATTGAGGATCCGGCTTTAGCGATTGTAAAATTTTACGTTGCGCCTCGATTTGTTGAGCATTACGTAACAAATCTTACGATCAACGTTCTTCCTATACCGACGACCGGGTCGATCTACAGCGCCAAGCTGATTGCGAGCGGCGATTATAATTTGCCGAAAACCATTACCTTGATCAACGGTGAATACTTGCTTGTTCTTGGCAGAGATTATACCTATGATGATGAGACCGGTGCGATTGAAATTCTTGATACAGAATATTATGATAATACAATTTTGATTGCAGACGGTGTTGCGAAGAATTCTCAAGGCGAAAAAGGTGAAAAAGGCGACCAGGGCATCCAGGGTGAAAAGGGCGACAAAGGCGACCAGGGCATCCAGGGTGAAAAGGGCGACAAAGGCGACCAGGGCATCCAGGGTGAAAAGGGCGACAAAGGCGACCAGGGT
>JBGVLA010000120.1:0-2116 GCA_045124015.1 Eubacteriales bacterium
AAGAAAACCTGAAGGCAGGCGATTATCTTCTTGACGTTGGTAGCGGTAGCGGTATTCTCGCTATCTGTGCATCCAAATTGGGTGCGGCAAAATGCGCGGCTTGCGATATCGACCCCGTAGCGGTCAGAACCGAAAAGGAGAATGCAGAAAGAAACGATTGCCATAATATCGAGTGTTATGCTTCGGACCTGCTTTCCGATGTGAAGCTTCTTGACGGCAAGCTTTTTGACGTGGTAACGGCAAATATCGTAGCGGATATCATCATTCGTATGGCTCCCGATATCGGTAAATTTATTCGTGAGGGTGGTTATCTCATCGCTTCGGGTATTATCGAGGAGAGAGAAGCTGAGGTGGATGCGGCTGTAACCAAGTACGGCTTTGAAAAAATCGGCGCAAAGCACGAAAAAGGCTGGTGCGCGGAACTCTTTGTACGCAAAAGTGCAAAGTGAAAAAGATTTTTGAATATTTTTTACAAAAAATTTGTAAAATTTCATCAAAATTCTTTACAAAAAAATGTTTTTGGTATATAATAGAATAAATGATTACGGGATATGTGATTTTTATATATCCCGTTTCTGTTTGTATAATCATCTTGTTTTTTAGGAGGAGCGAAATGCCGAGATTTTTTCTTGCGGCGGCAAGCCCTGAGGACGGATATTTCGAGATCACGGGCGACGATGCGCGCCATATTTCTTTTTCCTTGCGGATGCGATGCGGTGAGCGTATTACGATCTGCGATGGAGAAGGGAGCGATTACGACTGCGTGATCCGCGGTATTGACGGTCAGACGGTAAAAGCCGAGGTTTTGGAAAAACGCCCGACGGTAACGGAATCTCCCGTGAGGATCAGACTGTATCAGTCAGTTCCCAAGGGTGATAAATTTGACTACATCGTGCAAAAAGCCGTGGAGCTTGGCGTTTCGGAGATCGTGCCCGTGTATTCTTCGCGGTGCATTGTCAAGCCTGATGCGAAAAGCGAGGAAAAGCGGCTTTTGCGTCTTGGAAAGATTGCGGAGGAAGCAGCAAAGCAGTGTGGACGCGGCATCGTTCCGCGCGTTCTGCCGCATATGCGGTATGCTGACGCCGTAAGATCCGTCAAAGGAAAAGCCTTTCTTTGTTATGAGGACGAAAAGTCCTATTCGCTGAAGGAATACCTTGGAGAGTTTGCAAAAGGGGATGAAACAAGCCTGAGTTTTTTTGTCGGACCGGAAGGCGGCTATGCTAAAGAGGAGGTCCTTCTGGCATCGGAATTCGGTATTCCGTCAGCAAAGCTGGGAAACCGTATTCTCCGCAGCGAAACAGCATCAGGTTTTGTGCTTTCCTGTATTGCGTATGCGCTCGAACTTTGAAACAAAATTGAAGATGCTTGCCGATCGGCGGTTCGGCGAAGTTTTCATATCAAAAAATATACCGTCGAGATTGGGAATACATTATGAACGAAAAAAACATCAACAACAAGAAAAAAGATGTCAAATTGCCCGCTGAAGATATTCAGCTGTATCGCCTTTTTTGCATTTTCGGTGCCGCTATCCTTGGATTTGCAGCGTTCCGTATGATTCCTTATGCAACATTTTTCCGCGTATTGATGTACGGTCAGTGGGTTGCTCTTGGACTTTGCGTGCTTTCCATCGCTGCTCTTATTTACGTCCGACTCATTAAGAAAACAGATGAAACAGGAAAAGTGATCACAAGTGTAGGTGTTGCTTACTTTTTGATTCCGATCCTTTTCATGCTTTCTGTGTTCCGCACGATGGAACAGCCTATTTTCAAATGTCAGGTTGCTTTTGGCTTCATTGCGCTTTTCGCGGCAATTTACAACATCTTCAAAAAAGAATTCAGACTGATTTCCGCTGTAACCTTCCTTTCGATCATGGCGCTCTATTATGCTAGTACGCCTTTCTACAGCTGGTTTGAAAAAACCTTGAACGTCGTTTCCAAGGGACTTATTTTCCTTTTACCCGTAGCGCTCATCGTTGCGATCGTTCTTTTGACCCGTTTTAAGAATAGCGAGCAGGCAATCACGGATAAATTTGGCTCTTTGCTTACGATCATCATGTGTGCTGTTCTTCTTGTGGCAGCTATCGTTGTGCTTATCGTACCCTCCGTTTTCCTTTATG
>JBGVLA010000121.1:0-5655 GCA_045124015.1 Eubacteriales bacterium
TGCTTCAAAAGCAAACAAAATCTATATTATATATGAATGAGAGAACCTATATGCGTTTTGATTTTTTGAAATCGAATAAACATAAAAAACCACTTTGTACGGCATTCGTTGATTTTGAGCATTGGTATATTGGACTTGAACGCCAATATGGTGTAAAGCCCGATATCAAGGCTTGGAAAAATCAGCTGGAAAAAGAATACGAGGTGGAGGAGATCGCCGTTTTTGGCGATTTTTCAAATCCGGGACTGCGCGGAGAGCTTGACCGTCTTCGTGATACCACTCCCATTATTTTCGATACCAAAACACACAGCGAGCATTACAAAAAGGATTTTACCGACTTTATCATGCTCGACTACATCTATCAAAAGGCGATGACGCGCCGCGATATCGATACGTTTATCATTTTCACGGGGGATGGGCATTTTTCATCCGTCGTGCGTTTTATCATCAATCAATGCAAAAAGCGTGTGGGTATCTACGGCGTTACCAATGCACTTTCTGCACAGCTGAAGCTTTCCGCTTCGTTTTACCATGAGATCCCGTCCGATTCCGAGGTCTATCAAACGTATTATAAGCTGATCGCGCAGAATTTCGACTATCTGACGGTTCACCGCGAGTTTGGACTTAACGCGACCCCCGAAAAGATCGTGGAGCGTATTTCACAGAAGCATAAGATCGAAAAGGTCGAGATCGCAAAGGCACTCTGTCAAATGCTCGATGATGGGTATATCTATAAAGCGGTCGTCAAGGATGAAAAACACGGTAAGCTTTCGATTCTCAAGCCCAACTGGGAGCTTCTTTCCAGAGATAAACTATGGAATCCGTGAGTATTGCTTGCGATGCTCAGTGAAAAGAAAAGGTGTTCGCGGAGCGAACGAATTCGAGTGATATGGAACTGAGTTTTCTTATGCAACAATAAAAATTTGCCCACGCTGAAAGTGAATTAACCCCAACAGACCGTGAAAATCTGTTGGGGTTCGTTTTATCTTGTTCGATAAATTGTAATTATCAAATCATTTGCTCCAGTTTATCGATCAATTCATTCCAATCTGTAATATGTAAGTATTCAAAATCAATTTTTAATTTCTCATTCTGATCTGCAAAAGGCTTTGAATCATCAACCGTTGTTCCTTCATACAAAACAGGAAACATTCCAGCATTCTTTGAACCTTGCACATCAGCAGATATGCTATCGCCACAATACCATACTTTATCAGCGGATAATCCCGATTTTTGTAATGCAATATCAAACATAATACGATGCGGCTTTCTGAAGATATAATCACTTGACGCTAAGACAAATTCAAATTTGTTTCTTGGAAGAAGTCTATCAAAAAGTCTTTTTAAGGCATTACCGGAAAAACAGTAATTGCTTATTACGCCTGTCCTTATTCCTTTTGAATTGAGATAATCAAGCAGTTTATCAGCGTGAGGCATTATGGCACCTTGCGATATACCGTTCATAATGATCTCTTCTGCTTCTTCTATGGATATGGACAACGAAATATCCATATATTCCATTGCTAATTTCAAGAAATTATGTTCGTGAATTTCGATTATATCTCCTCGTGCTGCCTTGATTTGGGCAAATAACGCGGTGATGGTTTTATCATATTCCTCAAATGAAATATTGCGTGGATTTCTGCTTATATATGGATAAATTGCCTTATTTCCGTTTGATGTATTAAAATCAGGTTGATATAGTAATGTATGTCCATAATCAAAAATAATCATTTCAGGTTTTTGCATTTCAACACCTCGCAAATTACATACTCATAAAAAGATGCTTGGAATATAGGGGGAGATTGCTCCCACCCTACTTAACGGAAATACACGTAATATGCGATAACGGTGCGCATCACGCCGCCGTTTTCAAGGTCGGGCGCGGTGATGATAGCACCCTCAAGGCTGAGAAGCTCGGAGGCTTGCATTTCATTTACCTTGCAACGGAACACAACGTGATTGTCTGCGGAAATGATGAACTCACCGTCGCGGATATTGAAGCCGCCGTCGCGCCCGATGATAAGGTCGGTCTCACCCTCGCGTTCCGTGATATAGCGCAGACGGTGTGCGGCGATCTTTTTTGCCATTTTTTCGCGGAAAGCAGGAGTATCTTCTGCTTTTTTCTTTTTGAAAAGTCCCATAAAAATTTCCTCCGTTTGGTGAGATATTCAGCGCTTTTCTTCGACAAAAGGGAAAATGCCGAATTTTGCTTTGGTTACTTAAAAATATTGTAACATAGAATTTGAAAAAATGCTATAATTTTCACAAAAAATAAATAATTTACAATTTATCTGTTCACAAAGCAGAGTTTTGGTGTTATACTATATCCGTATAACCCGAATTTTTGAAATTTTCGGGATGATTGGAACTTGAAAAGAAAGGAACGGTAAAAAATGAATTCCAATGATTATGAAAACGTTTCGTCTTTGCCGGAAGAACCCGCTTTGGAAACGGCACCAAAGACAAAACGCGTAAAATGGAAATCCCAGAAACAGAAAAGATCCGGAAAGGAATTTGACGGTTATTGTTATATAGCCTCCTTCCTGCTTCCGTTTCTGATCATGCTTGGGGTTTATGCGTGTCTCGGTAAACATCCTTTTGGCGATGGTTCGGTTTTGACACTTGACCTGCAGGCACAGTACGTATATTATTTTGAGGCGATCCGCAGACTGCTGACGGAGGGCGGTAGCTGGCTCTATTCATTCCAGCGTACGCTCGGCGGTGAATTTATGGGTATCGTTGCATATTATGCGGCAAGCCCCTTTAACCTCATCTTTGTCCTTTTCCCGAAGAATATGCTGGCAGATGCCGTTATGTTCATGCAGCTTGCTAAGGTCGGCACGATGGGACTCACCTTTGCCTATTACCTCAGAAAAACACGTAAAACTTCCGATATGATCACGGTCTCCTTCTCGATGATGTATGCGCTTTGTGCATATTCCGTCGTGGAGCTGATGAATCCCATGTGGCTCGATGCCATGGTATTCCTTCCTCTCCTTGTTCTCGGTATCGAATCCATGGTCCGTGAGAGAAAGTTTATTCTGTATACCGTATCGCTCGTTGCCATCTTCGTTACGAACTACTATATCGGATACATGTGCTGTATCTTTACCTTTGCGTATTATCTTTACTACTATTTCCTCGTTTGCGACGAGCTTCCGCAGAATCCCAAGGCGGAAAGAGGAAATAAGGTGAAGCGTCTTTTCTGCTCCCGCGGCTTTGAGACCTTGATGCGTTTTGGCGTTTTCTCGATCCTTGCGGCGATGATCTCTGCGTTCATGCTTCTTTGTGCGTGGTACTCGCTTCAGTTTGGTAAAACAGGATTCTCGAATCCAAACTTCAATTTCACGCTTCGCTTTGATTTCCTGGATATCTTCGTGAAGATGCTTCCCGGTTCTTATGATACCGTTCGTCCCAACGGCTTGCCGATGATCTATTCCGGTATGCTTGCGATCCTTGCGCTTCCGCTCTTCTTCATGTCGAAGACGATCACCCCGAAGAAAAAAGCGCTGACAGCAGCCCTTCTTCTTTTCTTTGTGATCTCGTTCTCCGTGAATACGATCGACCTTGTTTGGCACGGCTTTTCTATGCCGAACTGGCTCAACTACCGCTATTCTTTCCTCTTCTCGTTTGTCATGATCGTGCTTGCGTGCGATGCGATCCGCGGACTCAAGAAGATCCCGTTTTCCTGGATCGCTTCTGTGGGCGCCATCGTTTCGCTGCTGATCCTTATCGTGCAGAAGCTTGGTTATACCTTTGCGCAGGCAGAGGGCAAGACCAACGACCTCGATGATGCAAAATGCATCGTGGTTTCCCTTATCCTTGTCGGAGTCTATCTCTTTATCCTTCGTTTTATGAAATACGACAAGATGGAAAAATCGGGCGCCTTTGCCCTTGCGGTCATCGTCTGTGTCGAAATGTTCGCCACATCGCTTATCACCGTCGGAGAGGTGCAGATGGACGTTGGTACGGTTCGATACGATAACTATCTTTCCGATAACGGTAAGACGGAATATTACAGCGGTTATCACGGCTCGATCCGACGCATCGAGCACGTCGTAAATGAGATCTTGGAAAAAGATAAATCGCTTTACCGTATGGAAAGCAAGGTATATCGCCGCGAAGGCGGTGTGAATGAACCGATGGCATTTGGCTTTAACGGCATTTCTCATTCGACCTCTACGTTGAATAAGAGTGTGATCGACCTGATGCGTACCTTTGGTTATTCCTCGCAATCGCATTGGACGAAATACATCGGCGGTACACCGGTTTCCGATGCACTTTTTGGCATCAAATACGTCGTAACCAAAAACGATAAGCTCGACCCGAACCTCTATACCGTTGCGGCTGAGGGTGCAGAGGACTATAAATACATTCCCACGGAAAACACCATCTATGCGATGCAGAATACCAAAGCACTTTCTCTCGTATACGGTGTCAGCCCGGACGTTGCAACAGAGCTTGTCAATTTCAATAATCCTCCGTACAGCTACCGTTCTGCGATGGATAGTCAGAACGATCTTGTCAATATGATGCTTTCCGGCGTGATGGATACACCGAACGTTCTCCGCGGTATCTACGCGGATTTCAGAGAGGTCGACTGCGATTATTCAAAGTATTCGCACTCCGTTGCGTATATCGATGAAAACGGAGAAACACAGCATAAATCCGTCAACCATCACGTCTTCACTCCGAAGAAAGGTAAGGATTCCGCAAGCGTCAACTACGTTTTTGAAGCAGAAGCGGACGGTCCGATCTACTTCCATGTTGGGGGTATCAACTTCCAGGGTATGCCTACAAGCTGTCAGATCTACGTCAACGGCAGCAAGGTCTGCAACTATTTCACCAACGAAACATGGGTCGTTCAGAATCTCGGCACCTTTGAAAAGGGTGATATCGTGAAGGTAGAGATCGCATTTGACAATGGTATTCTCTATTACTCCAGAGAATCCGAATGTGTTTTCTATTATATCGATTATGAAGCGATGGACGAAGCTTTTTCTGCGCTGGAATATGCGTCCATGTATATAGAAGAATACAAGAGCGATGCTCATTTCAAGGGCACGATCGATCTTCCTCGCGGACAGGAGCTCATCTTTACGACCATTCCTTACGATGAAGGCTGGCAGATCTATATCGACGGCGAAAAAGCAGAGACCATTCAGGTCCTCGGTGCACTCCTTGCCATTCCGTCCACAGAGGGCTTCCATGAGATCGAATTCGTTTATCGTCCGAACTGTGCCGTTTATGGCGGTATCCTTTCTATTCTCGGTATCGTCATTTTCGCAGCAATAATCCTTTGGAGCTTCCTTGCCAAGAAGCGCACTCGCGTTTCGGCAAACGGCGGCACCGTTCATTTCTTCTATCATAAGGGCGACGAGGTAAACGGCTGGACGCTTGAAATGGCGGAGGAAGAAGCGGCAAATGCTCCCGACGAGGCAGCAGAGCCGCAGAAAACACTTCCGGAAGCAGAAAAGACAGAAGATGTTCCTGCTGTTACGGAAGAGACCCCTGCAGAGGAAGAACCCAAACCCGAAACAACATCGGAGGAATAACATTTTGAAAACAGTGCTTTTTGCACTCAACGGCTCTTATTCTCATACGAATCTCGCGGTGGGGGGGGGGGGGGGGGGGGGGGGGGGGGGGGGGGGG
>JBGVLA010000122.1:0-29814 GCA_045124015.1 Eubacteriales bacterium
GATACCGCGACCAAGAGATAGAGATCTACTACCGATTCATCGGTAAAATCGATTAACGAAATGAATATATAAAAAATGCAGTGCTTCGTATGTCCTTAATTAAGGCATACGAAGCACTGAATTATGTCCTCATAATTCGCCCCATAGGGGAAAATCCCCTAAAACCCCTGAAAATTTGAAAGAAAGGAAAACGCAAATGAAACGAACAAAAGAAATCAAAGTCAGAATGTCGCGGGAAGAGTTTGACCGTCTGAACGCGCTTGTCCATGTTACGGGGCTTTCCCGTGAGAATACGTTCGCAGGCTCTTTACCGGTGCTACCGTCAAGAGAAATCCGCCTGCGGATTATCCCGGACTTTTGAGAGAGCTACGCCGTATCGGTGCAAAAGTTGATGATACACTTGTGAAAGTGCGGACACTTGGTTTTGTCGATATGTTGCAAGCAAAGGAAATTTATCATGAGGTCAAAAATTTGGAAGAAATTTTTGAAACGACCTTGAACTGTCAGAAAGGAAAAAATGAAACTGAAAAAATTGTTGAATCGGATCCATGAGATTTTGGGAAACAAACGTGCCGAGATTTGTTTTCCCAAAAAGAAGATCCAAATTGAAGTAACGCAATGTGAATATGAAATGCTCCACGAATTTTTGGATGAAAGTCGAAGTGAAACAGAAAAACTGAAACGTATGACACGTGAGGAACGCCTTGACTATTTTCGCTCACAAATGTATCCGCGCAAGCTCGACTTTGAAATGGATTTCGGCACAACCGTCCTGGAGGTCAATACAAGGTTTGATCGACAAGGAGAAGAAAGTGTTGTGGATAAGGTGGAACGCCTTGCGAAAAAACTTTGAGGCAAAGAGCGTTTTATTGTATTAAAACATTGAAATCTAAAATCGGATGTGGTATAATGGTTGCGCTAACAATTCATATCGCATCCGATGACCAAAGAAAGGAATGAAATTTGAAACTTACATCGGATAAAATTACTGCTCTCTATTGCAGACTATCCCGTGATGACGAACTGCAAGGTGAGAGCAACAGCATCACCAATCAAAAATCAATACTTGAAAAATACGCAAAAGAAAACGGATTCAAAAACACACGCTTCTTCGTCGATGACGGTTATTCGGGAACGAATTTTGCACGCCCTGCGTTTTCGCAAATCATGGAGCTTGCCGAGCAAGGGCAAATCGAAACGATCATCGTAAAAGATCACTCTCGACTTGGACGCAACCGTCTTGTGGTCGGTCAGCTTTTGGAAGAAGAATTTGATCGACTCGGCGTTCGCTACATTGCGATTCTCGATAACATCGATACCGCACAAGGACTTAGCGACTTTCTGCCTGTGCAGGATTGGTTCAACGAAATGCACGCGAAGAACACTTCGCAAAAGGTGCGCGAGGTATTTCGCCACAAAGGGGAATCTGGTATACCGTTGACAACCATACCGCCGTATGGTTATTTGAAAAATCCTGAGAATCCCAAGGAATGGATTATTGATGAGCCTGCCGCAGAAGTTGTTCGAAGGATTTTTGCGCTTTGTGTTGAGGGACATGGTCCAACGAAGATCGCCAATATACTGACAAAGGAACAGATTCCTACCCCAAGCGAGCATTGGGCGGTTCAAGGGATTAAATGCGGAAATCTTCCGTCCGTCTGTGGACGATGGGCGCAAACTTGTGTGGCGGATATTTTGGAAAAGCAAGAATACGTAGGTGATACCGTCAATTTTCGCACGACAAAGAAATCTTTCAAAAGCAAGGAAACGGTCATGCGTCCGGAGGAAGATTGGAAAATCTTTAAAAACACTCACCCTGCGATCATCGACCGTGAAACCTTTGCTCTTGTCAGGGAACTTCGAAAAAACAAGCGTAGACCGACACGCGAGGGCAAGATCAGTATGTTTTCGGGACTCCTGTTCTGCCACGATTGCGGAGAGAAGATGTACTATTGCACAGCAAAGAAATTCACGCACGATCAGAATTGGTTTACTTGCTCTACTGCACGAAAAAACAAAGGCGCTTGCTCAGGACACTTCATTCGAGAGGTGTACGTAGAACAAGCGGTCTTGGAAAGTATGAAGCGCGTCTTTTGGTATGTCCAATGCTTTGAAAAGAAGTTTGCCAAGCAGATGCAGGAAAAATCCATTGATGAACAGCGAAAGGATTTGTCCCGAAAGCGCCGTGAACTTGAAAAGATCGAGAAGCGAATTGCGGAACTGGATAATCTCTTCTTGCGTATTTATGAGGATAACGTATCGGGCAAGCTTTCGGATGAACGCTTTGAACTGATGTCAAAAACCTACGAAGCCGAGCAAGCGGAAAAGAAACTGCTTGCACAAACACTTCGCATCGAACTTGACGAAACGAAGCAGAAAACGGACGAGCTTGAAAAGTTTATTTCCAAAGTCAAAAAGATTACGGAGATCAAGGAACTCACACCCGAACTCGTTCACGAATTTATTTCCAAAATCGTCGTCCATGCTCCGTACCGCAAGGACAAGCGCCGTCATCAAGCCATCGATATCTATTACAGCGGCGTCGGTATCATCTATATTCCCGAACCCGAGGAAAGCGAAATGATGTTTCAAGAGCATTTGCGTAATTTGGAAGAAAAGCAGAATAACGAAAAAACGGCATAACCCGTGTAGAGTTATACCGTTTCATGAGACCACCCTTCGGGTGAACCTGCTCTATCGCAGGCATCCGATCGGATGGGTTTTTCTTTTGGCTTTTTTTGATCAGACTTTCGCCTGCGCCATCATGATCTATATTCATCTGCATACCGACTGAGCGGTGCGAAGTTGGTAGTTGACGAAGAAAAAAAGCCTGAATGGCTGTTTTTTCGAGTCAAAGGCACGAAGAAAGGAGTTTCGGAAGTGAGCGTGCGAACGCGCGAAACGACTATGAGCCTGCCGTGTCGACCTCGATGCGATCGCCAGTTTTGATACGCTTGGGAGTCTGAATTGACCCGCGATGGCGCAGGGAGAGCCCATAAAACGGCGCTGGGGTGTGCTTGACAAGATAGGGAAAATCTGATATACTGAATGCGATGGTAGGTTAACAGGAGGGGGATATTATGAGCATGGATTGTATTAATCAAAATCCTGCATATTTAAAGGCGTGGATTGAAAGGGAAAAAAAGGTTGACGAAGAATATTATAAAAAACATCCTGATTCTGTAACATTATTATTTGAAAATGAATTAAGAGAGTTAGGGTTTGAGTTTGAAATTCGCGGACAAATGATTGGCTTTATGCCCAAACACAAAGATGTTATATTGCCTCTTGCAATAAAATATTATCAACAAGCAAAGCAACTGGGAAAAGACAATGAACAAAATGGTTTTTTGAGTTTTTTTCATTTCAAAGGCTTGGAAGAGGTTGTTCCCATGTTACTCGAAGATTTCTATTCAAACGAGACAAAAGATCTTACTCGTTGGTATATTTCTGATTGCTTCTATGCAATTCGTTCAAAAAAATATATCAATGATTATTTGAAAATTATTTCCAATGAAGAATATGGAGATAATCGACAATTGATCATATTATTGTTGGGCGAAATGAAGGTTGAAGAAGCGATTCCTATTTTTATTGATTTGCTTGAGGATGAAAATGTGAGACTTCATGCAATTTCTGCATTAGGTTGTTTCAAAAGAATGGAATTTCTTCCGTATTTTGAACGCTTTTCTGAATCTAAACATCCAGGATGGAGAAAGTACGCCAAACTTGCTATAAAGAAGACGTTAAAACAACATGGATTTTCTATTGATGGGAAATAAGATTTCTGTTATGTAGAATAAAACAGAAGAGCGCCTTCGGGCGCTCTTCTAAAAAAAGCTAAACCGCGCGGTAAGGCAACACGCTTCGAAGTCTGAATTGCCCCGCAATGGCGCAGGGATAGCCTACGCTCGAGAAGTTAAAAAGCCTCCATCCAATCGGATGGGGGCTTTATCATATAGCACGGTTTGAATCTTTACATATTTTTTTCAAGATGTGGGAATCCATCAAGAGCTTGCCATAGAGTACGTCTCCTGTATGATAAGTTGAGGAGGGGGCGTTTTTTGTCGCCGTTGGTCTCGTTGAAATGCAATAGGCGGCGGGATTCCAAAGCAAAACGGGGATGATCTTTTCTTGATCGATGCCGAAAGCGTCGCATTGATAAGTGAAATCGATATTGGGAAGTTGCTTCTTTTTTCCATAACCACAAGCAAGCATGAACATACTGGGACCTAAAATGATATGTCGTTGGAGGTGGTATTCGGTCTTGCTTACAAAACAGAATTCCATGCCCGGACGAAAAGCACCGAGTATCTTGATGGCAAAAATCTTTTCGCCATTGACCAGATAAAAATCAACTTTGTCTTTTTGCGCTCCGAAAAACCAAAGGGGATTTGCGATGTGGATTTTTTCTTTACCATGATGCATGGCGAAAAGGATCTTTGTACGTTTATTTAGGAAGCGGAGCAGATATATGAATTGCACGAATAGCCAAAGGATGAAAAGTCCGATCAAGATAGTGAGCAGACCGCCAAGATGATAATCGGTTATCCATTCATAGATGGGTTTTGGCAGAAACGTAAACATGGAAAACCTCCGATGGGGAAGATAGCTTTGACAATGAAAAACTCCGACATTTGCCGGAGTTTTTATCATATGTAGAAATTAGCCTCTGTTCTTTCTGAGGATGCTCATGATATCGTCGAAGTCGCTATCAGAGATCAAGGAATCCTGGTTTTCAGGCTTGATGGTCTGAGCAGGCTGAGCAGGAGCCTGTGCGGGACGAACGGGAGCACTTGCGAAAGCGGTGCGTGTGGGCTGTGCGGTCTGAACGGGAGCTACGGGCTTTTCTTCAGACTTGAAGCCTGTTGCGATAACGGTGATCTTGATGGTGTCTTCAAGAGTGTTATCGAATGCAGCACCCCAGATGATGTTTGCGTCGGGATGAGCTTCGTTGGAGATCATCGCAGATGCGGTTTCAACTTCATCAAGGCTGATGTCGGGGGATGCTGTGATATTGATAAGGATACCGGTTGCGCCGGAAATGCTGGTTTCGAGAAGAGGGCTGGTTACAGCCATTCTTGCAGCGATCTCAGCCTTGTCGCGGCCTGTTGCCATACCAACACCCATGTGAGCGTAGCCTGCATCACGCATAACGGAAGATACGTCTGCGAAGTCGAGGTTGACGATACCGGGGATATTGATAAGGTCGGAGATACTCTGAACACCGCGATGAAGAACTTCGTCAGCGTGTTCGAAAGCGTTGGAAAGTGTGATTCTGTTTTCAGAGATCTGTTTGAGTCTTTCGTTCGGGATAACGACGAGAGCATCAACAAATTCGCTGAGTTCAGCGATACCTGCTTCAGCCTGAAGCATACGCTTTTTGCCTTCAAAAGAGAAGGGCTTGGTAACGATACCGATCGTGAGGATTTTTTCTTCTTTTGCGATCTTTGCAACAACGGGAGCCGCACCTGTACCGGTACCACCACCCATACCTGCTGTGATGAAGACCATGTCCGCGCCGCGGATCACGTCCTTGAGATCATCAAGATTTTCTTCTGCTGCAGCCTTACCTACGCTGGGGTTTGCACCTGCGCCATGACCGCTTGTAACTTTTTCACCGATGGCAATTTTGGTTGCCGCGCTGGAATTGAAAAGCACCTGCTTATCGCAGTTTACTGTAATAAATTCAACGCCCTGTACGTTGGATTCGATCATACGGTTGACAGCGTTACCGCCACCACCGCCGACGCCGATAACTTTGATCTTGACGCCGCTATCGTAACTTGAGTTAAATTCAAATCCCATTTTTTATATTCCTCCTGGCGATTAAACTCTTATAAAAGTATACAACTCTATTGTAATATGTTTTGGCTCGAAATGCAAGATGTTTTTCGAAAAATATTCGCTTTTTTCGAAAACTTTTTGAAAAATGTTCGACTTTTTTTGCTTTTGTTTTTCATGTTTTTTGTTTTTACACGAAAAAACATTTGCTTTCGACAAAAACAAAAATCACACACGGAGGCTACTGCGGTTAATCTTGATGGGTATAAATGTACCGTTTAAGTTTACGCGCATAATCGCCCATCTTGCCGGGATATGCTGCTTGCATATTGCCGACGGTCGAGGCTTCGGAAAGCCATATGCTTTCGGCGGCGTATTCTTCCTCGGTGATGACACCATGCTCGTACATATACGAAAGGATAAGGTGTGCCATTTTCATTCGTTTTTCGGCAAGCTCGGACGGTCTTTCTGAAAAAGGTGCATGATATTCGATCGTATGTATTTCTTCAAAAAGCGCCCATATTTCGTCGTCGTGTATCATTTCCGTTTTTTCATAACGGATATTTTTGCTGATGTATTCAAAACGGAAGGTCTGATCTTCTTCTCTGTATGCAGTAACCGAGGCAAAGATATTGTCGGAATACAAATATTCATAGTAGATACGCATAAATTCCTTGCCGCTGATACGCCAAGTATCGTAGTGATTCATGAGCATACGCTCAAACAGCATATCGCGGTACGTATCGATCCACAAGGCGATACCGTCCATCGCGTAACCGAACGACTTGCTATCAAGGGTAAGCATTCCGTTTTCGATAAAGTGTGCTTGCCAATCCTCGATCCAAGGGAAATTCCTTTTCATATGGTCATTGGCTTCGATGCAAAAGGCATCTGCGTCATCGAAGAGGAAACAGAAGTTGATCTTTACCGTGCCTCTTGCCCAATCCTTGGAAAAATTCGGCGTAAAGGTGAGCGCAAGCTTCAAGGGAGATTCCTTTGTGTAGGCTTCCTCGGTAAAATTTTCGATGATGAGTTTGCCGTTTTGGATCTCGCCAACGTTGCTTTCGACGGAGAATTCCGCGCTGTCGATTTCGATGATCAAATCACCCGCGCCGAGCTTGTCGTTTGTAAGCCCGAGCTCGAAGTTAAGCTCAAAGCTGTCTTCGGGCTTATAAGTGCCTTTTTTGGTAAAGACCTTGGCGTAAAAGCTATCGTCCCAATATTCGGGCGGAGCTTCCGGCTTGGAGGAGCCGAACGAGAAGGCTTTTTTGGGGGTCGTATCGAGCAATGTGAATCCGTTTGGGCTGCCGGCAAGCAAAACCACGTATCTTGCGGAAAAGACGATACCGAGCATCAAAACAAAGCAGGCGGCAAGTGCGCCGACGCGGCGGAGCAGGATGCTTTTTCGTGATTTTTGATAAGCGATCGCTTCCTCGATGTACGTTTCGTTGATCTCGCCGAGGGCTACGGAGAGCTTTTCTTTCTTCATACCAATATCCCCCTTTCTGATAGGTATTCTTTCATTTTTTCGCGTATGCGTGTGAGGCGGACGGAGATGTTCTTTTCTGTCAGTCCCGTTCGTTTTGCGATCTCCGTATAGCTTTCCGAAAACCAATATCTGCGAACAAAGATCACTCTGTTTTCGCGCGTGAGCGTATCCAGAAAGCCCTCGATTGTGGTTGTCAGCTCCTTTTGTGAGCATTCCTTTTCGATGCTTTCTTCGGTGGAGATCGTCTCCTCAAGCTCGTCCAGCGCGATATCATAAAAGCTATTTCGCTTTTGTGCCGTATTGGCGTGATAGCGCGTGATGGAGAGGTTGCGCAAGATCTTGAATAAAAATGCAGAGAGCAGGCTTGGCTTTTTCGGAGGAATCGAATTCCATACGCCGAGATAGGCGTCGTTTACGCATTCCTCGGCATCCTCCTTGTTGCCTAAAATATTTTGCGCGATCCTGTGGCATGTGGCACCGTATTTTGTGTCCAGCTCCTCGATCCCTCGCTCAGAGCGGGCAAAAAACAGCTCTATGATCCTTTCGTCTGTCATGGAAATACCTCCTTTCACTTGTATAGTCGGCTTTTGACGGAAAATACTACATATTTTTGAAAAAATCAGAAAAAACGAAAAGCAAGCGGATCCGCTTGCTTTTGGTTGGTTATGATTCAATGGTGCCTGTGAATTCGAACGTGATGGGCGCATCCTTCTCTGCGTGCAAGATGCCCTCCAAGGCGTACATATTCTCCGAAAGGTAGGCAAGCGCGTTTTCCGTGCGTGCGAGCTTCTTTTCGAAATTCTTTTCGTTACCGAGAAGAACGGTGTATTTCCCGGAAACGACAAGCTTTATGGAAAAGGGGTCGGAGAGATCGACCTCCGTGATACGATCGGCAAAGGAGGTCTTGTGGATGGCGGCAAGGAGCTTCTGCGACCAAGCAAGGTCGGACTTGGTTTGAAATGCCAAGGTCTCCATCGGCGTCAGAAGCTTAGGTGCATCCGGCTCATCCTTGGGTGTTTGGGGCGCTTTCACGGGTAGGACGGAAAGCGGTGCGGCGCCCTTTTCCGTTGCATCCTCGGGCGTTGTTTCCTCCAGGATGAAAAGCTCGCTCGTGAGCAGATACCAATGTCCTTCATATTCGATATAATAGGAAAGATCGTATTCCTCGACCAAAATTCGAAGCGTTGAGGGGAGTTCTCTCTTTAGCGTGATCGATTTCACATAAGAGGAGCTTTCTTTGATCCTGCGCTCGATTTTAGCCTCACTGAGCGCATAGAGATGACGGCCCGATTTGACGTTTGCGGCATCGAGGATCGTTGGCTGTGCAACGGCGGCATTGTTCTCAATGAGCACCGTTTTCACGCGGCAAGCGAGCAGAAACCATACGCTGACGGCCACCGCCACTGCGATACATCCGAAAGAGATCAGAAAATTGCGTAGAATGAGAGCCGCGGGCATCACGGGCTTGGCGTGTTTTTTCATGGTTTATCGATCCTTTTTGATTTGGATGAGTTCAGTTTTTCTTTTTGATGAGAGAAAGAAGCTCGCCGCTTGTAAGGAGCAGGATATCATGCCAGATATCCTTTTTGGCGTTGGGGTTGGCGAAGGCACCGATGGCCTCGCGCATCGCGGTAGCTTTTTCTTCGTTTTCCAGAAGCATTTCGACGCTGTTTTTCAGCGTATCTTCCAAAAGCTCCTTTTCCTCATGCATGATGGCTGCGCCTGCTTCGGCAAGACGCTTTGCATTTTCATATTGATGATTGTTTGCAACATTTGGAGAGGGAATCAGGATGCAGGCGCGATGAAGAAGCGCCATTTCTGAAAGGGTCATGGCACCTGCGCGGCAGATGACGACGTCTGCGACACGTTCCCAAAGAGGCATATCGTAGATATATTCCGAAATACGGAGATTCGGACGCGCATCCAAACCGCGGCTCTGCGCCACTTCCATAAAGTCGGCGTAACCGTTTTTGCCTGTTGCGTGAACATGATAGATCTCGGGATGCTTTGCCGTATAGTTTTCCATCAGACGAAGGATCTCTTCGTTGATGCGCTTTGAGCCGAGGCTTCCGCCGAAGGAAAGAAGGATTTTTTGAGCGCCTTCGGGAATGCCGAGCTTTTCGCGCAGACCGTTTTCCGCGATGTTTGCGGGCGGAGCGATCAGCGGATTGCCGACGCGCAGGATCTTATCCTTTTCCGTCAGCTTTTCTGCGCTTTCCGCGAAGTTGATATAAATGCGGTCAACTTCCTTTTCCAGCATTTTGACAGCTTTGCCGGGGATGGCGTTGGATTCATGGACTGCGGTCGGAATACCGAGCTTGGCGGCGGCATGAAGAAGAGGCCAGGAAAGATAACCGCCCGTACCGATGACGATATCGGGCTCAAATTCGCGAATGAGCTTCTTCGCTTTTGCAGGGGCTGTTACGTAATAATAAGCCGTGGCAAGGTTGGCAGGGGAGAGACTGCGCTTGAGTCCGCGCATCTCGATATGGTGGATATCATATCCCGCTTTGGCAACGAGTTTATTTTCCATCCCTTTTTTTGTGCCGATGAAGGCGATCTTGGCTGTTTTATCGTGTTCTTTGATCGTATTGGCAATGGCAATGGCAGGATTGATATGTCCTGCGGTTCCGCCGCCTGCAAGGAGGACTTTCATTTTTTGTACGCGATCCTTTCCGTGGTATTTTGCGAGAGCTTAAGTTCTCTTTTTTCGCCCGATGAATATCGAGAGATCGAAAGTATGATGCCCATCTCTGCAAGCTGCATGATGAGCGCAGTGCCGCCGTAGCTGAAGAAGGGAAGGGCGATACCCGTTGTGGGGATAAGGCTCGTAACGACGGCGATATTGAGAAGCGCTTGGATCGTAACCTTCAGTGTCAGTCCCACGACGACCATGGAGGAATAGATGTCGGGCGCTTTGCTGGCGATGATGAATCCTCTCCAGGCAAGGAGAAGAAAGATGACGACGAGGGCGACCGAGCCGACAAAGCCAAGCTCCTCTGCCCAGATCGCAAAGATAAAATCGTTATATGGCTCGGGAAGCCACATGTATTTTTGAATACTGCCCGTAAGTCCCGTTCCGAAGAAGCCGCCGGAACCGATGGCGAGCAGACTTTCATAGGGCTGAAAGCTACCGTCCTGCAGATGCAACTCGGGGTGGAGCCAAGCATCTACGCGATCCTTCGTGTAGTTGGTAAAAAGAATGATATACGAAGCCGCGGCAACACCTGCACCGCCGAAAAGACCGACCCATTTCATATTGACACCGCCGATGGTGATCATAGCCGCACCGAGCAGGAAGATGATGATGGTGGCGGACATATGCTTTTCAATGACGACGAGTCCGCAATAGAGTACGACGATGGCGGCAGGGAAGATGACGCCGTATTTGAAGGTCTTCATTTTGTCGGGAACCTTGGATATGTAGAGCGCAAGCATGAGGATGAGCGCGAGCTTTGCGATCTCGGAGGGCTGAAACTGGATGCCGATATCGATCCAACGGCGCGCGCCGTTTGCCGAAACGCCGATCCCTGGCACGAAGACGAGAAGCAAAAGCACGATGGCTACGCCTGCGATGGGCAATGTTGCTTTTTTCAGAAAGCCGTAGTCCACGATGGACATTCCGAGGAGCGCTGCGATACCGAGCGCCGCCCAGACGATCTGCTTTTTGATGAAGTAAAAGCTATCATGACCGAAAACGGCGCGTTCCTTGGCGTATACGTAACCCGAGGTCGCAACGGCGATGGAGCCCAGACAGATGAGCACGAGCACGAGTATCAAAAAAGGCTTGTCAACGCCGCCGCGGACACGGTGAACGGTCGTCTCATCGGGGGAAACAAGCACATGAAAAAATTCTTTGATGGGATTTTTGATGGGTTCCTTTTCGGAACCCATTTGACTTTTTTTGAAATTTTGCATTTCTGTACCTCTCGGTTACATGAAAAAATAGGTGAGGACGGAAAGCACGGCTGTTGCGGTGATACCAACGATGACGATCTTGACTTCGCTCCATCCGCATTTTTCGAAATGATGATGAATGGGCGCCATTTTGAAGATGCGCTTTTTTGTCAGCTTATAACAGAGGACTTGCATGATGACGGATACCGTCTCCATGATATACCAAAGACCGACAACGACGATGACGAGGGGACTTCCGACAAGAAACGCAAGACCCGAAAGAAATCCGCCGAGAAAAAGAGAGCCTGTGTCTCCCATAAAGATACGAGCGGGATTCCAGTTGTATACGAGAAAGCCGATACAGCCCCCAAAAAGCGCGCCGCTCATATAAGCGACATGGGGGAGACTTTCTCCCGTTTCGGGAAAAAGAAAGGCACAGACTGCGAAAAATGCGGCGATAACGGCGGTTACGGACGAGCAAAGTCCGTCGATGCCGTCTGTAAGGTTGACGCTGTTATCGATGCCCACGATGAGGAAGAGGGCAAGGACATAAAACCAAATGCCAAGCTCCCATTCGATATGGAAAAACGGAATGGAAAGGGTGGTTTCGAGTCCGCCAAACGCGGTTATGAGACCAAGATAAAGCGCCGCCACAATAAGCTGAAGCAGGAATTTCTGATGCGCCTTGAGGCCTTCGTTCTGCTTTTTGAGAAGCTTTGCACGGTCATCGATAAAACCGATCATGCCGAACAAAAATGCCATGCCGAGTGTCAGCCATACGCGGAGAAGCTCTTCGCGGGGAACGGCGAAAAACGAAAGAACGGCAAGCGTCAAAAGAATCGCCGCGATGAAAAAGAGTCCGCCCATCGTTGGCGTTCCGGCCTTGGATCTATGCCAACGGGGACCGATCTCATAAATTGGCTGATTGAGCTTTTTGCTGATCAAAACAGGGATAAATTTTTTGGATAATAGAACGGTTGCGATAAAGGATATCACAACCGAAAGGATAAAATTCAGGACCATTTTGGGGATACTCCTGTGCGTGAGCACATATTTTGATGGTTTCAGATCAAAGCGATGATACGCTCGAGCGCCATGGCACGGCTCGCCTTGAAGAGAACGGCGTCGCCCTGTTCAATGAGAGAGCGGACCGTTTTTGCGGTTTCTTCGATGGGCGCTTCGCTGTCAAGCATGGTGATGGCATCCTCGCTCATGCCGCAGGAAACGGCACCGCGCGCAATGGCCTTTGCCGCTTTTCCGAAGGTGATCAGACGAGCGATGCCCGAAGAGGCAACGCGTTCGCCGATCGCAAAATGTGCGTCCTCGGAAACGGAACCGAGCTCCAGCATATCGCCGAGAACGGCGATGGGACGCTGATGCTTCTTTTCTGAGGTATGACAGAGGACCTCAAGACCTGCCTTCATGGATTCGGGACTTGCGTTATAGCAATCTTCGATCACGGTAAAGCCGTCCTTTTCGATGAAATGCTGACGCATGGCGGCGGGGGTGAAATTCAAAAGACCTTCGCGGATCTTATCCTCGGGAATGCCGAGCAAAATGCCGCAAACGCAGGCAATCAGCGCGTTCATGACGTTATGCTTGCCGAGAACGTTGATCAGAACGTCGTTCATGATCTCGCCGTCGTGCAGGCGGATATCAAAGAGGATATGATCCTCCATAATGCGGATGTTTTCTGCCTTGTAGGTGCAGTTATCATTTTCTACGCCGACGTAGATCTTGCAGATGCCATCTGCCCTCACGTCGCGCAAAAGGGGCTCGTCGCCGTTGAGAACAAGGATACCGCCCGGCTTCATGCCTTCAATGATCTCCATTTTGGCATCGCGGATATTTTCGCGCGAGCCGAGGTTTTCAATATGGGAGGTGCCGATGCTCGTGATCACGGAGATATCGGGCTCTGCGATCTTCGAAAGCTCGGAGATCTCGCCCTTGTGGTTCATGCCCATCTCCAAAAGAAGCGCTTTATGAAGCGAGGTGAGTCCGAAGAGGGTGAGCGGCAGACCGATCTCGTTATTGAAATTTCCTTTGGTAACGTTGGTCTTATATTTGGTGTCGAGCACGGAATAGATGAATTCCTTTGTCGTGGTCTTTCCCACGCTTCCCGTAACGGCAACGGAAATGGTGCGGAAAAGCTGTTTATACGATTTTGCGATCCTGCCGAGCGCTTTCGTGGTGTCATCGACAACGATGCAGGGCAATGTGCAATCCTCGGGTACGGTATCCACGACGGCAAATACACAGCCTGCGTCCTTGGCTTGCGCGAGAAAATGATGTCCGTCAAAGTTTTCGCCGCGCAGAGCAATGAATACGTCGCCCTTGCTTGCTGTGCGGGAGTCCGTGGAAATGCCGTACGCGCGCAGAGAGCCCTTGGGGGCATTTGCAGGCGTACCTTCAGCAAATGTTGTGAGCATTTCAAATGTTATTCCGTTGTCATTCATGCTGAGATACATTTTCTTGTCCTTTTCTTTCTAAGTATTTGCAGACGATCTCTCGCTCGGAAAAGCGATGCTTGCCGTTTTGGTCGATGAGATAGTCCTCATGTCCTTTTCCCGCGAGAAGGATGATCTCGTCTGCGTGTGCCGTTTTCAAGGCGTATTCGATCGCTTCTTTTCTATCGGGAATGGTGGTGAGCTCTGTTTTTTGGATGCCGCATAGAATATCTGCCATGATCTGCTCCGGCGCCTCTCCTCGGGGATTATCTCCCGTAAGGATGATGCGGTCGGCAAGCTCATCTGCGATGCGGCCCATTTCGGGGCGTTTTCCGCGGTCTCGGTCGCCGCCTGCACCGAAAACGACGGTCAGTCTTTTCGTATGAGGGCGAAGCGCCGAAAGCGCTTTTTCGAGCGCGTCCGGGGTATGCGCGTAGTCGATATATATGGTGTATTCGGTCTCGGTCGTGAGTCTTTCGAGTCTGCCCGTCGGTGCTCTCAGGCGACTTGCCGCTTGGATGAGCTGTTCGGGAGAAATCCCCGCAAGGTATGCCGCTGAAACGGCGGCTGCCGTATTATAGACGTGAAAATCGCCTGTTAGGGGAATCTGCAGAGGAAGGAGCTGACTTCCGATACGAAGGGAATAGCGAATGTTATGGTTGGTGCAGACGGGAGCGCATATTTCGAATTCCGCATCTGCACGGCTTGCGTAATAGTAAACGTCTCCTGCCGACTCGAACGCCATTTCCTTTGCCGCAGGATCGTCAAGATTCAAAAGAGAATTCTTGGCAGAGCGGAAGAGAGAGGCTTTGGCGGCTTTGTAGGCATCCCATGTTTTGTGATAGTCGAGATGGTCGCGCGTGAGGTTGGTGAAGATGGCGGTCTCAAACTTGAGCCCATAGAGCCTTTCCTGCGCGATGGCGTGGGAGGATGCTTCCATCACGGCAAAGAGCGTGCCGTTTGCCTTCATGTTTTGAAGGAGCGGATACAGGATATCCGCAGGTGGGGTGGTATATTCGGAGGGGTACGTTTGTTTTCCGTCCGAATATTCTACGGTGCCGATGAGTCCCGTCTGATAGCCTGCAGAGCGGAGAAGCTCCGCGAGGAAATACGAAACGGAGGTCTTTCCGTTCGTACCCGTAACGGCGATGAGACGCAGGGCTTTTTCGGGATGACCCGTATAACGCTGCCATGCAAGGGCATATTGCCGTCTGACGTTTTTTACACGAAAAACGGGAAGCGAGAGCGTGGACGGGAGTTGCGCGTTTTGCCCGACGATGAGGGCGGAAGCACCTTTTTCTATCGCTTCTTGTATATAGGATGTGCCGTTTTCCGAAAAGAAAACGTCGTTTTTTTGAAGTTTTCTGGTGTCGTCGCACGGTTTTTCGATTTCAAGATCCGAAAAACCGTGCGATACGATTTCACTGGGATAAAGAATTTCAGAAAGACGCATAAAAACCTCCGAAGAATCGAATTTGCATGATTGAACTTCTGAAGATTTTTATGTCCTTGGGATTTTGCTTAAGCTTAATCGGTTCCGATATATCGGAATTCGACGGTGATGATCGTTCCTTTTTCCGTCGGGGTTCCCGGCGCAATGGATTGTCTCGTTGCGACGGTGCCGCTCGAGGCGTTGCCCATGATGCGT
Organism: Eubacteriales bacterium; assembly: GCA_045124015.1. Lineage (GTDB taxonomy): Bacteria > Bacillota > Clostridia > Oscillospirales > CAG-272 > QALR01. The sequence goes on from JBGVLA010000122.1 coordinate 15,266, forward strand.
ACGTTGAAGCCTGCATCGGTGAGGGTCTTATTGGCCTTTTCGGCGGTCATACCGACGACATTGGGGACGATCGCGGTCTTTTCCTCTGCGTTTTCGCTCGTATACAGAATGACTTTGCCGTTTTCTTTCATGATGGTGCTGCCGGAGGGCGGCGTCTGATCGATGACGCTCGTGCCGTTTCCGACGATCTCATAGGAAAGTCCTGCGCCCAGGAGGCGAAGAATGGCTTCGTCGAGAGACATGCCACGGAAATTCGGAAGATCGAGCTCGGCTTGCTCAAGCTCTTCTGCGGTATACTCGGGTTCGATGCCAAGATAGGGAAGAACGTCGCCGAGGATCTTGGAAACGTAGGGGGCGGCAACGGTACTGCCGTAAAGAGAACCAATGGTAGGTTCATCGACGATCAGGATGCAAATGACCTCGGGGTCATCTGCGGGGGCGTAGGCAACGGTGGAGGCGATTCTCGCGCCTGCCGTTCCTTTTTCGGAGGTACCCGTTTTTGCGGCTACCTTATAGCCCTTGACGTATGCGTTTTTTGCACCGCCATTGCCCGAAACGCCTTCTTCCAAGATGGTGCTGATGGTATCGGCAACATCCTCGCTGACAACTTGACGGACTGCCGTCGTGCCGAAAGAAGCGAGTACGTTTCCGCTGTCATCCACGATCTCCTTGACGATATGCGGTGTTACGAGCGTGCCGCCGTTGGCAACGGAGGCAACTGCCGCGATCTGCTGGATCGCTGTAACGTTATAACGCTGACCGAAGGAATATACGGCGAGGTCAACGCCGGACATATTTTCCTCGGAGGTATAAATAGAATCTGCTTCGCCCGGAAGGTCGATCCCTGTTTTGGAATCGAGTCCGAAGGCGGAGAAATAGCTGCAATAGGTAGAGATGCCGATACGCTCAGCGAGCTTCATCATGACGGGGTTGCAGGATTGCTGGAGCGCTTCGGCGAAGGTCAACACACCGTGTCCCGTTACCTTATGGCATTTGATGGGTTTGGACCATCCGCTGACCATATGAGAGCCTGTGCAGGTGAAGGTTTCCGTCGTGCGCGAGAGATTTTCCTCAAGCGCCATGGCGGTCGTAAAGATCTTGGACGTGGAGCCGGGTTCGTATGTATCGGTCAAGCATTTGTTATTCCACGTTGAGAAGAGTAGCTCGGATTGCTTCTGAAGATATTTTTCGGAATCCTCGCCATAAAGTGCCGCGTAAGACGCAAGGGTATTGTCATAATAATCGGGCAGAGCACGGGGACTATTGAGATCATAATAAGGATAGGTCGCCATTGCATAGATCTCACCCGTTTTGGGATTCATAATGATGCCGCAGGCACGGGATTTGCATCCCGATTCGACAGCGGCTTCCTCTAAATACTTCTGAAGAAAGCTTTGTATTTTGTAATCGATGGTGGTGATGACATTTGCGCCGTTTTCCGCATCGATGATGGTTTCGTAGTTATAGGGCATGGCACTGCTGATGCCTGTTTTCGCGGCAAAAATATTGCCCGAAACGCCGGAAAGCACGGAATCGTATTGATATTCGAGACCGTAAAGACCGCCGTCTGTTCCGCAGAAGCCGATGACATGGGATGCGAGATTCCCATAAGGATATACGCGCGTCGTGGTCTCGGCAAAATAGATCATGCCCGAGAGAGGGAGCTCCTTCTTGTTTTCGTCCGAAGGTACAAAAAGCTCATTGTCTGCATTTTCGTTGATAAAGGCGCGGATCTGATCCGCGATCTCTTTTTCAACATTCTTTTTGATGGTGCGGTCGCGGTATTTGGATTTTTGCGATTCCGCATAGACGAAGTCGTATTCCACCTCAAGAATTTCGGAAAGGGCCTCGGAGATCAGTTTGCGTATCTCGTCGGTTCTTTCGGGGTCCTTATCATCGACCATATTATGCGGATCGATAAAGATACGCTCCGTTGTATAATTGGTGGCGAGAATGACGCCGTTTCTGTCTTTGATGGTGCCGCGCTTGGCTTCGATCGGTGTTTCATAGAGCATTTGCTGAAGGACGAGGTTTTTGTAATCCTCATGCTTCATGATCTGCAGATAGAAAAGTCTGCCGATGATCACGACGGCAAGAAAGGTGCATAGGGAAAAAATAACGAATGCGCGCTTACGCATTTCGCTCGGCTGTCTGCCGATGAGAGAGCTCGGCTTGGAACTGTCGGGTCTGGGCGTTTTTTGCATATCCGATTCCTTTCGCCGGATGATTGGTGATTTGATGACTGGAGAACTGACAAAAGAGAGGCGTGTTTTTTGGTCCTCTCTGTTTCATACCGGTTGTGTAATTTATATGAGTTATCTTTGGATTTATGCCATTCTCGGTGATTTTATTCGTTTTCCTCTGTTTGCGTTTCTTCGAGAATGACGATCTGACCGCCGTTTGCGGAAAAACCGAGCGCTTCGATCGCTTCCATCAGCTCCGCATGGGGGTATTTGTGGTTGAGATCGTCATGTAGCTTGCCTTCTCGGGAGGAGAGGGCGACGGCTTCTTTTTTTAAGTCTCCGATATCGGAGGAAAGCGCAGATATCTCGATGAAGGAAAAGATGAGCGCGAGCACGAGGACTGTCGATATGACGGTCGCTGCGATCGTGCCGAAGGGCAGAGGCGCGGTTTTTTCGATTTCCGTATCATATTCCTTGCCGCCGAGGAGAAGGTCGTAAAAAAATTCGGCAATCAGCTTTTTCTTGCTTTTTTTGCTTTTTTTCATATGGCGTTAAAATTCCGTGCGCTCGGCAACACGAAGCTTGGCGCTATGCGAGCGGTGATTTTCGGAAAGCTCTTCCTCGGAGGGGAGAATGGGCTTTTTGTTACACAGAATGAGCTTCGGTTTGTTTCCGCAGACGCAGACGGGATAAGAGGGCGGACAGGTGCAACCCTTGGAAAGATCGGCAAAGGCGTGCTTTGCGGCTCTGTCCTCAAGAGAATGGAAGGTGATCACGGCGATCCTGCCGCCGGGGGTTAAATGCCCTGTGATGGCGGTGAGCGTCGGCTCGATGATGGAAAGCTCGGAATTGACCTCGATGCGGATCGCCTGGAAGGTCTTTTTCGCGGGATGATGTCCCACGGCGAGAAGTTTTTTCGGCGTTACGCTTTTGATGATGTCCACGAGCTCCGTGGTGGTCTCGATCGGCTTTTCCTCTCTTGCGCGTACGATGGCGCCTGCGATACGGGGCGCGTTATTATCCTCGCCGTAAAGAGAGATGATGCGGCGCAGATCCGCTTCGCTGTACGTATTGACAATGTCGTGCGCGGAAAGAGGCGCATCCTCGTTCATGCGCATATCGAGAGGTGCTTCGGTATTATACGAAAATCCGCGCTCCGGCGTATCCAGCTGATAGGATGAAACGCCGAGGTCGAGGAGCGCACCATCGATCTTTTCGATGCCGAGCTCGGAGAGGATACTATGTATATTGGAGAAATTATTTTTGACGAAGATGATCTTGTCCAAATGCTCCGCAAGGCGTGCTTTTGCCGCCGTGATGGCGCAAATGTCCTGATCAATGCAGATAAGCTTACCTGTGGTAAGCTTCTTTGCGATCTCGAGAGAATGTCCGCCGCCGCCGAGGGTGCAGTCAACGTAGATGCCGTCGGGCTTGATGGCAAGCGCTTCGATGCATTCGCGGAGCATGACGGAATAATGTGAAAATTTGATTTCCAAGATGGTATCTGCCTTTCTTTTTTTTGATCAGAAGCCGAGCGCGAGCATGAGGTCTTCAATTTCGCCGCCGCTTTCGGATTCGTTTTCTGCTTTCCAAACGTCCTCTGCCCAGATCTCGATATACGAACCGAGACCGAGGATCATAACGTTCTTTTCAATGCCTGCATATTCACGAAGTCCGGCAACGATGCCGATTCTGCCTTGGGCATCGAGTGTTACGTCCGAAGCATTGGAAAAAACGAAGCGTCTGATCTTCGCCGCGTGTGCCTGAGGCAATTCAGCGATCTTGGCAGTGTATTTTTCCCATTCCGACATCGGATACACGGTGAGGCATTTTGCAGTTCCGCGGGTTACGACGAATGTCTCGCCGAGCTCATCGCGGTATTTCGCAGGGACAAAGGTTCTGCCCTTGGTATCAACGGTATGTGCGTACTGTCCGAGAAACATATCCTCACCATCCTTTCATGAAAGATTGTCGGTTTTGTGGAAAGTGCGTGAATGATTGTGGAAAAGTCTGTTGGAAATGTGGAAAACCTCCACTTCTCACCACTTTTATGCACATTTCACCCACTTTTATAAATATTATAAAGTATATGTAGGCAATTTGCAATAGATTTTTTCAAAAAAATAAAAATTTTATAACGAGTTTTCCACCGAATATTGTAAAAAAACGTGGAATATGGTAGAATGTTTCCACATAAAAAGTTTTCCACAAAACCCTTGTGGCAGGGCTTTGAAAATACAAATGGAATATCAATGCTGCTATGTGCAGCAGATAGGAGATAGATCTTATGAAAATTTCGATGGAATACGAAAGCCGAATTTCCGAAATGCTTGCGGAAATGACGCTGGAAGAAAAAATCGCGCAGATGCAACAGGTAAGCCCCGAATCGTTTCGTCCCGAGGTGTTTGAACACTTTCGCAAGCTCGGCGGCGGTTCGTTTTTGCACGTTCTCGGAAAGGATGCGGATGCTGTCCGCGCTGACGCGGAAAACACACGCATGAAGATCCCGCCGATCTTCGGTATCGATGCGATCCACGGTCATTCGCTTCTCAATGGCGCTGTCATTTACCCCTCTCAGCTTGCAATGGCTTGCTCTTGGAATCCCTCGCTTATCAAAAAGATGGGCAAGGCGACCGCGGAGGAGGTCAATGCGGACGGGCTTGACTGGGTGTTCTCTCCCGTGCTTTGCATCGGACGCGATACCCGTTGGGGCAGAGTGGATGAAACCTTTGGCGAAGATCCGTATCTGATCGGTACGCTTGCCGCGGCGATCACAGAGGGCTACGAGGAGGACGGACTTGTTGCCGCTTGTCTGAAGCATTATATCGGCTATGGTGAGGCAACGGGCGCACGCGATGCGTATGACACGGAAATCTCCATGAGAAAGATCCGAGAGGTCTTTTTGCCTCCGTTCCGCCGTGCTGTGGAAGCGGGTGCTTCGACCGTCATGACGGCTTACGGCTCGATCTCGGGCGTTCCCATGACCGCACACAGACAGCTTCTTCGTGAAGTCCTCAAGGACGAACTCGGCTTTGACGGCTTCGTCGTTACCGACTGGTATAACGTCGGCTCACTCCGTACCAAGCAAAAGGCGGTGGAAAGCTTTGCGGACGGCGTTCGCGTAACCGTGGAATCGGGCAACGATATGAGCATGAACTCCTATCAGTTCTATGAACACGCGATCCGTCTTGTCAACGAGGGAAAACTCTCGATGGAACTCATTGATGAAGCGGTGCGCCGTATCCTTCGTGTGAAATTCTCGCTCGGTTTGTTTGATGAAAATAAAAAGCGTATGCCGAAAGAATGTATCGGCTCGAAGGAGCATATCGAGATCAATCACGCGCTGACACGCGAAAGCCTCGTTTTGTTGGAAAACAACGGCGTTCTTCCGCTGAAAGAAACGCCGAAAAAGATTGCCGTTGTCGGTCCGAATGCGGACGATATCCGCGCACAATACGGCGACTGGACATTTTTCAGCCATCCCAACCGCGCTCCCGAGGATACGATGCCCAAGGGTGATTATTATACCGTTCTCCGCGGCATCAAGACCGTTTTCGCTGACAGCGAGGTGGCGTATGCGAAAGGCTGCGACGTGATGGGCTATTCTGCGGACACCATGATGAATGAAGCCATCGCGCTTGCCGAAGAGGCTGACGTCGTCGTTGCCGTGATTGGCGATATCCACGCGCAAAACGGCGAAGGAAAGGATAGAGCCGTTCTCGAGCTTTCGGGCAGACAGGGCGAGCTTATCCGCAAGCTCAAGGCGACGGGCAAGCCCGTCATTACCGTGCTTGTCAACGGCAAACCGCTTTGCCTTGGCGATGTCATTGAAAATTCCGATGCGCTCATTGAAACGTTCAACGGCGGCGATCTTGGCGGTCTTTGTGCGGCAGAACTGATCGCAGGCAAATTTAATCCGAGCGGTAAGCTTCCCATCTCGTTCCCGCGCGCCTCGGGACAGGTTCCGTGCTATTATAATCAGTACGCAGGCTGGCACGCGACAAAATATATGGACGTGGACGAGGGAAGTCGTTACGATTTCGGTTACGGACTTTCCTATACGAACTATGAATATAAAAATCTTACGATTTCTGCCGATACCGCAAAAGCGGGCGATGTTCTGACCGTTTCCGTGGATATTACCAACACGGGCGATATGGACGGCGCGGAGATCGTAGAAATGTATTACAACGACCTTTACAGCTCGGTTCTCACACCCACAAGACAGCTTTGCGGTTTTAAGAAGGTGTTTGTCGGGGCAGGGGAAACGGTTCACGTGGAGCTTCCGCTTGCGGTGAATGATCTTTCGCTCGTCAATGCGAACTGCGAGACCGTTCTCGAACCCGGTGATTTTGAGATCATGGTCGGCGGCAGTCTTGCGACCTTGCAGACCGTAGCGCTGAAAATTACGGAATAAAAAACGAAAAAAGACCCGAAAGGGTCTTTTTTTGTGTTGACAAAGTCGGTTTCCAATTTATGCTTTTGCATTTTGAACAAAAGGATATTTTGAGTTAGGCTCCCTTTATACAAGGGAGGCTTCATTTGTGCAACTTTTTCGTTTCAGGCTTATTTAACATTCATCAACGATTTTTTTCAGCGTTTCTTCCAATGCTTTGGCTGTTGGATTTTTAATAAAAAGGAGCGAAAGCAAGCCAGCCATCACAATGAATACTACGGCGAGAATCAATGAAGAACTTCCATTTGTCGGGTATTGAATCATGTTATATATGCCCATTACGGCAAAAAGAATCATAAAAGCTAATTGGAATATTCTAAAAAATGGATTCAATATCGTATAGGTGAAAATTGTTTTTCCGTTTTCAACTGTCATATGCCCTTGGATTCCTGCGGAGTAATTTTTATAATTGATGGTTGGCATACGCTCTTTATCATGCTGATAAAATGAAAATTTGTAGTCGGACGTGGTAAATCCGAATAAAAATGTATCAAATCCCGTGTGTTTGGAAAGAGCAGATTCTTCCGTTTCGATGTGCTTTGCAAATACACTGCGAAATACATCGTAATCAACAAATTTATCTACAATAAATTGTTTGCTTTTTCTCATAGTCGTGTTCCATTCTGTATGATAGCGCTTTTATTCCACCCAAAGGATCATTTCAAGGATACGTTTCGCGCAGATCGCCATTTCATCTCTTGTGATAAGACCTTGGGCATAAGGCTCTTTGAGCTGACCTTCCTGTCTTGCCGGCATACGGATGTCGTTTCCTGCTTTGACTTCCTTGTAATGCTTCGCGGTGTTCGACCAGTCGGTCGTGAGCATACCTTCATAGCCCCATTCGCCGCGCAAAATACCTGTGATCAGCTCGGCGCTTTCGGAGGTATGCACGCCGTTTAAGAGATTATACGAGGTCATGATCATTTTCGGTGCGGATTCTTTCACGCAGATCTCAAAGCCTTTGAGATAGATCTCACGCAAAGCACGCTCGGACATGATGGAATCGGATTCGTGGCGGTTGGTCTCCTTGTTGTTTGCCGCGAAATGCTTCGGTGTGGCAACGACCTTTGCAGACTGGATACCGCGAACCATTGCCGCCGCCATCTTGCCTGCGATGAGCGGATCTTCGGAATAATATTCAAAGTTTCTGCCGCAGAGCGGGCTTCTGTGGATATTGAGCGCGGGGGTGAGCCATATCTGAATGTTGTTTTCCTTACATTCAAGCGCGCCTGCCTTGCCGACCTCTTCCACAAGCTCGGTATTCCAAGAAGCAGCGAGCGCCGTGGCAATCGGGAATGCCGTGGTGCGGATACCGCGTCTTGGATGCAAACGAAGTCCTGCGGGTCCGTCTGCCGTTGCGATCGGCGGGATTCTGTATCGATTTTCATAGCCGCCCATCGTACCTGTATTGGCAACGCCTGTATCGCGCTTGCCGACAAGCACGTCCATGAGGTCTTCATCGCTCATCTGCGAGATGAACTCGTCAAGCGTTGCTTTGCCCTCATCAACGTCATAAAGCTCAATGACATCTTCGCGCGGTTTGTATTCGTTGTGATATGCCACGGGGAAGGTCTTTTCCGCATCCTCGCGGGCGGGAACGTCGCGCAGCGTGCCGTCTGCAAGCAAACGCTTTTCAAGCTTGCGAGGCGCACAATAGGAATTTAATTTCTCGACGATAACGTCTTCCTTGAGTGTATAGGCGTAGTCCGCGCAAACGGTATCGCGCACAGACGTGCCGACAAAGAAGCGGTAATCCCCTTTTTCAAGTACGTACGCGCTCTTTTCGATATCGCCCATATCGTCGTAGCTTGCCATATCGCGGATATCAAAGGTCATGCTGACGGTGCAGGATTTCCCTGCCTCCAAAAGAGGCGTTTTTTGGAACGCGATTAGCGCGATCTTTTCCTTGGAGATCTTGCCCTTGGGTGCGCTGTAATAGACTTCGACGACTTCCTTTCCTGCGCGTTTACCTGTGTTTGTTACCTTGGCGCTGACGAAGATCTGTTCTTCGTTGCCGCCGACGAATACGTTAGAGATCTCAAAGGTCGTATAGGTAAGACCATAGCCGAACGGATAGACGACAGCGTCCTTTTTGCCCGGAATCGTTTCAAAATAACGGTATCCGACGAAGATATCCTCTGTATATTTGACATACTCCTCGGATTCATGGAAGCCTGCGGAGGAGGGGTAATCCTCGAATTTTTCAGCACAGGTATCGACGAGCTTGCCGCTTGGTGCATCGTCGCCGACGAGCATATCCGCCGCCGCAAGACCGCCCTCAAGACCGCCCTGCCAAATGAGAAGCGCGGATTTTACCTTGTCATTCTTGGCGAACCAAGAGGTGTCGATCATCGCGCCTACGTTCAGCAGAACGACGACGTTTTCAAAGCTTGCGAGAACGTCGGCAACCATTTTCTTTTCGCCGTCCTCAAGCTCGAAATACTTGTCTTTGCCGTCGTTTCGTCTGTCATAGCCCTCGCCCGAGAAACGGCAAATGGTGATGATGGCGGTGTCGGTAAATGCTCTTGCCGAACGGAGAAGCTCTTCGGGGATCTTAGGCTCGGTGAGTCTGCCGTGTTCGCCGCCGTTCTTGTAGGCGTTTACAACGTGATCCGTATAGAAAAGGGAAAGAGAATCGAATACCTCGACCTTGCCTTCTTTCATCTTTAGCCCATCGTAAATGTTTCGTGTATATGGTACGAAAACATCGCCCGAACCGCTTCCGCCCTTGACGTAGTCGATCTGCGCATTGCCGAACACGGCGACCTTTTGACCCTTTTCAAAAGGCAAAAATCCGTTTTCGTTTTTCAGCAATACCGCACCCTCGCAGGCGGCACGGCGGGAAAGCGCGATGTGCTTTTCGCAAGCTGTGATGCATGAACGGTTATCACCCAAGGGGATGCAGGGGAGAAATCTGGCTCTGAGCCATTTTTCGGTTGGATAATACGGTTGCATGAGATAGCCTACCTTTCATGATGTTTTTTATTATGGAAAAATACTTGAATCGATCTCGCCGTTTTGCTGTATTTGGGATACATAAAAAGCTATGATAGGCGAGCAACATCCAGCGGGCGTTGCCCGCTTTTTGCCCTCATTATAATATATAAATATCGATTTGTCAATCTTTATTTTTTGTGTATAGCATACAAAAAACCCTCCGTTATCCAAGGGATATCGGAGGGTATGCTTCTCTTATGGAGATGCTTGCTTATTCAGCGTCAGCTGCGGGAGCTTCTTCCACTGCTGCTTCTGCTTCTTCAAGAAGAACGCGGATGGAAAGGCTTACCTTGCAGTTTTCGGTGTCGATGTCGATGATCTTCGCGTCAACTACCTGACCCTTTTCAAGAACTTCAGCAGGGCTTGCGAGCTTCTTGTTTGCGATCTGGGAGATGTGGATAAGACCGTCAACGCCGGGGATGATCTGCGCGAATGCACCGAAGGGCATCATGGAAACGATGGTTACGGGTGCAACGTCGCCGATTGCGTATTTGTCTGTGAAGAGCTTCCAAGGATTGGTGTCTTCTGTCTTGTAGCCAAGAGAGATTCTGTTCTTTTCCTGGTCGAAGTCCTTAACGAATACTTCGAGAGTATCGCCGATGGAAACAACGTCCTTGGGAGAAGAGATTCTGAGCCAAGAGAGTTCAGAGCTGTGAACCATGCCGTCAACGCCGCCGAGATCAACGAATGCGCCGTAGGATGTGAGGCTCTTAACCTTACCTGTGTAGTGCTTGCCTACTTCGATTTCTGCCCAGAATTTTTCGAGAAGTGCTTTTCTTTCTTCTCTTGCAACGACACGGATGGAACCAACTGCGCGACGGCGGTCTTCCTTGATGTCGATTACTTTGAATTTCTGAACGGTGCCAACGAGAGTGGTGAGATCGCCGTCCTTGGGAACGGTGGTCTGGGATGCAGGAATGAATACCTTCTGTGCAAGAGCAGAGATGATAACGCCGCCCTTAACAGCTTCGATAACCTTGCCTTCGAGAACGGTTTCAGCTTCTTTAGCTTCTACGATCTTGGACCAGTTGTTGTGTGCGTCGATCTTCTTCTTGGAAAGGGTAGCGATGCCGTCGAGGTCGCTTACGCGAACTGCAACTGCTTCTACTTCGTCGCCGATCTTGAAGAGATCTTCAAGCTTAGCCTGGGGATCGTCGGTAACGTTGTCGAGGGTAAGAATACCGGTTACCTTGGAACCGATGTCCACATGGACTTCAGTGCCTGTTACAGATGTAACGATGCCGCGTACGGTGTCTCCTGTATTTAATGTTTTGAAAGATTGTTCAAGAAGTTGTGCGAAATTTTCCTGTTCGCTCATGGTGTTTTGTACCTCCTCAATGATGTAGCCGGGCGTAGAGGCTCCGGCTGCGATGCCGATCGTGCCGGTCATCTGTGTAATATGAAACGGGATGGACGCTGCCGTTTCGATGAGATGCGTTTCCTCGCAGTTCTGCTTGCTGATGTCGTAAAGCTTCTTAGTGTTGGAGCTTTCAAGACCGCCTACGACGAGCATGGCATCACATTCACGAGAGAGCGCATCGACTTCCTTTTGGCGCGTTTCCGTAACATTACATATTGTATCAAAAAATAATCCGTTTGTATATAGTTTTTCAAGAAATTTTTTGCTTTTTTGATAATCTTCCAAATTGTGTGTCGTTTGCGACGCAGAAATGACTCTTTTGGATACAATGTTTTGGCGCTCTCCGCGTTCATGAGCCTCTTTTAGCTCTTCCAGACTGGAAAAAATGCGATATTCGCCCTTGATGTAGCTGGAAATGCCGATGACCTCGGGATGCTTCTTGCTTCCGAATAGAAATGTGAAAGTATCCTCGGTGGTGTTTTCCTTCATTATTTTATAGATCTTGGCAACGAAGGGACAAGTCATGTCGAGCACCTCGGCTTTCGGGTGTGCCGCGACAAAGGCTTCCAATTTTTCTTTTGCCGTGCAAGGCACGCCATGGGTACGAATGACAAAAATGGAATTTTCGGGTGCTGTTTTCAGAACGTCGTCGATCTCGTTTTCTTCAATGACGGAAACGCCGTTTTCAGCGAGTCTGGCGTTGACGTTCGGGTTATGGATCAGGGAGCCGATGGTATAGATCTTAGCATCGCGGCGTTCCTCGATGAGCGCGAAAACGGCATCGACGGCGCGTTTGACACCGAAGCAGAAGCCTGCGTATTTTGCGGTTTTGACGGTTCTCATTTCTGTTCTCCTCCGAGTTCACAGATTCTTGTGAAGATTTTCTTTGCGGCGGCATCATATTCTGCCATACCGCCCTTTTCAAAGCCGAGGTCCTCGTATTGGATCGGTTCGCCGATGATGACGGTTACCTTGCGGAAGAGGCGGACGCGGTGCTTGTCGGTTTTGATATAGACGGGAAGCACGTTGCTCTTTGCGCGGTAAGCCATAAGGCCGACACCGCTTTTTGCCTGCTCGGGCTTGTGTTCCTCATGGGTACGCGTGCCCTGCGGGAAAATGCCGATGTAACCGCCCTTTTTCAAAACGTCGATGGTCTGCGTGATGGCTTTGAGATCGACCTGTCCGCGGCTGACGGAGATCGTGCCAAACCAGCGGAGGATCGCGGCAAAGGGCTTGAATTTGAAAAGCTCGCGCTTGGCGAAGAAGTAGATCTGACGCTTCAAATTGAGCGCGAGAAAAAGAATATCGTGGTTGCTGACATGGTTTGCGCAGATCAAACAAGGACCTTCCATCAGCTCGTTTTCGCGTCCGATAACCTCCATGCGGAAGAAAAGCTTATAAAAGGGTCTGACGACGATCTGTAAAAAACGGTAGAATTTATTGACTTTCTTCATACCGCTTCACCTGCTTCCTTGGCTTTGTCTCGGATGATGGCAATGGCAAGATCAATAACGGCATCAAAATCGCCCGAGTTATCCAGGAAGATCGCGTCCTCCGCAGGAATGGCAGGTGCGATCTCTCGAGTGCTGTCCTGACGGTCGCGTTCCGCCATAGCGGAAGCAACTTCTTCAAGCGTTACGTTTTCGCCCTTGGCGATGAGCTCGTTATAACGACGGCGTGCGCGTTCTGCGTCGGATACGGTTACGAAGAATTTTACCTGTGCATGGGGCAAAATAACCGTGCCGATATCGCGTCCATCCATGATGACGTTGTTTTCCTTTGCGATATTTCTTTGCACGTCAAGAAGATGCGCGCGGACTGCGGGGATCGCGGAGACCTTGGAGGCGTAAGCGGAGATCTCGTTCGTGCGGATAAGACCGCCGACATCTTCTTCGCCGAGATAGATCTTTTGTTCGCCGTTTTCAAATCTCAAAGAGATCTTGATTTCGGGGAGTGCTGCGGTAACGGCGTCTGTGTCTGTGGGCTCGATGCCGAGGCGTTTGACGGCAAGACCGATGGTGCGGTACATCGCGCCTGTGTCAGTGTAGATATAGCCGAGTTTTTTGGCGAGCGCTTTGGCAAGGGTGCTTTTTCCTGCACCCGAGGGTCCGTCGAGAGCAATGTTCATCATATCGTTTTTCCCTTTCGTTATGTGATTGAATTTTTGAATATTATTTTTTATTCTCTAAGAAATTGCTCAAATCAATCTCGCCGTTTTGCCCTGCTTTGTAATGGGAAAAGCCGAGATAGGCGAGCAATTGTCAGCGGCGACTCGCCGCGTTTTAACTCCAACCCCACTGCGCCCGTTTCCGTTGCCGCTTCCGCCGCCGCGTGCGCGGTGCAAAAGGCGATCTGCAGATTGAATCCGCCCGTGTATGCGTCAAGATCCATGACCTCTCCTGCAAAATAGAGATTGGAACATTTCTTGGAGCGCATGGTCTGCGGTTCGATCTCTTTGACGGAAACGCCGCCGCTGGTTACGATGGCTTCGCCGATGGGGCGGAAGCCCGTTACCGTAACGGGGAGATTTTTGAGAAGCTCGCAGATTCTGCGGCGTTCCTCCGCTGTAATGGAGTGGATCTTTTTATCCGTGGGAATGGCGCAAAGCTTGATGAACGGCTCGCGCAGCTTGGCGGGGAGAAGCTCATCGAAAGCATTGATGAAGTTGCGGTTTTTGTATTTTTCAAAGTCGGAAAGAAGTCTCTTATCGAGCGCCTGCGCGTCAAGCGCAGGTTTTAGGTCGATGGAGACGATATACCGTCCGCTTTCCATTGGACGTAGATGCGCGGACGCGGAAAGCACGAGCGGACCGCTGATACCGAAATGACAGAACAGCATCTCGCCGAAATCGCGGTAGATGACCTTGTTCTTTTTCTTCGTGTCGATGACGGAAACGGCGACGTTTTTGAGTGAAAGTCCCATCGTTTCGCGGCAAACGAAATCGTCCGAGCAAAGTCCCACGAGAGAGGGAATGCGTGGGGTTACGGTGTGTCCCACGGATTCCGCCATGCGGTAGCCGTCGCCCGTCGAGCCTGTGATCGGGTAGGAAAGACCGCCTGTGCAAAGAATGACGGCGTCATAGCCTACGTAGTCCTTTTTCTCGGAGCGAACGCCCGAAAGCGTACCGTCTGCTTTTTGTATCAGCTCGGAGATTCTGTCGCAAACGATGCGAACGCCGTTTTTCAGACAATAGTGCTTCAAAGCAAGCACGACGTCCGTCGCCTTATCGGAAACGGGAAAGACGGGCTTTCCGCGCTCTGTCTTGAGCGGTACGCCCAAGGATTCGAGCAGCGCCATCGTGTCGGCAGACGAGAATCTGTTGATAGCGGAAAAAAGGAATTTTCCGTTTGCGGTTACGTTTTTGATAAATTCATCGGGGGTGCAATCGTTCGTAAGGTTGCATCTGCCCTTACCCGTGATGCCGAGCTTTTTGCCGAGCAGGGTGTTTCGCTCAAAGAGCGTAACGTCTGCACCGAGCTCTGCCGCGTGTCCTGCCGCGAGCATACCCGCGGGACCGCCGCCGATAACGGCGATTTTGGTTTTGTTCATGTTG
>JBGVLA010000123.1:0-2410 GCA_045124015.1 Eubacteriales bacterium
AGCGTCCATATAATAAAATTATATCATAAAAATGTGAACACGTCTATTATTTTTCACCTGTTTAGAACAAATTAGATAAAACAAATGAAGTAAGACCGCCTTCGGTCCCTCATTTTATTTCATCTGATATTTCATACACGGTCTACCGCCTGTTTCGTAATCCATATCTCCGAGAACCTTACCTGAGTCAGAAAGATAAGACATATATCGTCTGACAGTAACAACCGAAATATTGACTCCATCGGCGATTGCTTCTCCGGTTAGCCATTCTCCGGAATGCTTCGTCAGATACGCCATAATGGTTTCCAAGGTCTTTTCCTGAATGCCCTTGGGATAGAGCTCCTCGCTTTTCCTATGCGAATTATCAATGATATAGTCAATATTGCTTTGATCCAAGGTATTCATACCCCTAAGAGCATTGTGCTGCGCAATGAACTTATCAAGTGCTACACCAAAGCGGTCAACCGTAAAAGGCTTTACAAGATAATCCACGATGCCGAGGTGGAGAGCCTCTTCCAGCGAATCGCGATCATTGGCTGCGGTTACCATAATAACATCGACCGATATATTTTTATTGCGAATTGCTCGGAGTGCTTCAAACCCGTTCATAAGGGGCATATACACGTCGAGGATCATCAGATCAACCTCGTTTGCTTCAAGAAAGGAAATGGCGCTGCGACCGTCCTTACATTTGCCAACGACAGTAAAATTCTTATTCCGTTTTATGTACTGCTCATTGATCATTGCGACCATTGGATCGTCTTCCACGATTAAAACCTTATACATTCTCTATCCCCTTTCCGAAGGATACCGCAAAGGACGTTCCTTTGCCTTCCTCACTTTCTACAATAATCTTTCCGCCAAGGCGTTCCACCATATTCTTAACTTGATATAGTCCTGTTCCTCTGCCCTCTCCCTTGGTTGAAAATCCGTTTTCAAAGATTCGCTCTTTATCCGCATCCAAGATACCCTTACCGTTATCTACAACGGTAATCAGGACAGCGCCGGAGCGAGAATAAATGCCGAAGGATAGATGCTTCTCTGCGGTGATCTCCTCATTGTCCATAGCATCAAAAGCATTGTCCAATAGGTTTCCGATCACTGTAATCAGAGTTTCAGAGGAAAGATGCAAATCAGACGGAGAATAAAAACTACCTTCACAGAGCTCAAAAGATACGTTGAGCTCTGCGGCACGTGCAATCTTACCGATAAGCAAGGCTGCCACAGAAGGATCCTGGACACTGTTCATTACCTTACTGATATTCTCACGCTGTACCATCGTTATGTTCTGGATATAGGAGGAAGCCTCATCATACATCTCCATCTGAATGAGTCCCAGTATGACGTGGAGCTTGTTGGTAAAGTCGTGATTATTGGCACGCATCGAGTCTACCAGATAACGCGTACCCGAAAGATCCTGCATCAGTCTTGTGTATTCCTCGCGGTTATGAAGAATGCCGATAGCGCCGACTGTCTTTTCGTTGTCCTTGATCGGCACACGGTCGAGAATGATGTTTTCTCTTGCAATATTGACGTTAAACTCCCTTTCTCTCTCCTTCATTGTTTCGGAAAGAATCGGATCCTCAAAGAAATCTACGCTTTGTCCGTAAAGCTCAGTATCTTCTTCAACCCTAAGCATACGCAGCGCCGCGCTGTTTGCAAATTGGATTGTTCCGTTGTTGTCGGTTGCAAGTATTCCTTCCTTTAAGGTCTCAAGGATATTGTCACGCATCTTATACATTGCGGTGAACATATCCGGCTCATATCCAAGCAGACTTCTCTTGATCCTGCGGGAGATCTGTGAGGATATAATCAACTCAATAACGATCGCAACGAGAGTAATTAAGGCAAATATGAGAAACGTATGCCACGTTTCCTCCTGGATATTTTCCATCAGCATAATTGCCATAACACACCCTATGTACTCACCGTTTTTATCGTAAATGGGTGCGTAGGCTCTTCTTTGTTTGCCGGAAGGACCTTCCTCGTCTGTGGTATGGTAATCACTGTCTTCCCCATATGTAAATGTCGGCAGAGTTCCTTCATACGGAACACCGATCAAGGAGGGGTTTGAGTGATATACTCGAACTTTGTTTTTATTGACTATAGAAATAACGTCGATATCACCGAGCGTTGTTTTAAGAGAGTCAAGATACTCACCTAAAGCTTCATCGGTTGAAATTTCTTCCTCTTGGATATTTATAAGAAGCGGCGACTGTGCGATAGTCTCGGCAACGTTTCTTAAATTTTGATCACGCTTCTCGGTCTCAAAATGCAAATTGATCAGGCTTCCCGCGAGTCCCAATATCAGTGCAAGTGTTATGATCAGAACGAGCTGTGAGCGAAAGAACTGCTTTTGAATAGAGCCAACAGAGGAATGAGCCGCCTCTCCCTTTGCACGATATTTTTT
>JBGVLA010000124.1:0-2611 GCA_045124015.1 Eubacteriales bacterium
ATTTCAGCACAAAATCCGTTAATTTGTGGTGTGGATCCCGGTCCTGGAGTACGTCGGCAATACCCGGCATAACGTTGTCGAGAAGATTACCCAGCGAGATTTTTGCCTTTACAAGCATAGACGTAAGCTGAAAATACTGCCTTGAAAGCAATCGCAGTTCGCGGTATACCTCGTCCGTCGGCTTGGCTCGTTGCAGGTCCTGCCAATAAGTGAGACCGAAGGCAGCGATCTTCACGGCATCTATTCTGTCCGTCTTTGCCTTGCGAATGTCCTGTGAACAGAACTTTTTCATACGCAGAGCGTTGACCACACAGACAAAAATATCTGCTTCAAGCAGCTGCGCTACAACGGGTAAATGGTAATGCCCGGTAGCTTCAAGTACCACGCGAACCTCCTCGTCATACGAGCGAATATCCCGTATGAGTCTCGTAATTTCTTCGGCGGTGTGTTCGATGTCGTAAGGTGCTTTCAGCACCTCTCCGCCCGGCTTCAAAAAGCACACTGTGCTTTTTCCTTTTGCGATGTCGATACCAACGCAGATCATAAAAATCCTCCTTTTTGTGTTTCTGCAATGTAACCGTTTCAGCTTATTACGATTCATTTTGGCTCGTGACGCGAACGTGATTTTGCAGGGGGCTCGCCCCCTGCAAAATCGGAACAACCTGCTTAATCGAATCTTTATAGATCAAAAGCAATATGACAAAGGTATTGCTGAAATGAAAGAAAAAATGGGAATTGACCCTGAGAGTTGAGTCAGCATATGTTAAGAGGCATTGACGAGGATTTGAAAAACCACGATATGCTCGGTTGGGTTGCCGAGATGAACAACATCAAGGCAAGCGCAGAAGAAATCGTATTGCGGGAGGTGGTTTACGTATGAACGTGATAAAAGAGCTATGGCACGGAAACATCATTCCGCAAGAGGACAGCAGAAACAACTCGAAAGAGATGAAGGGACTCCTCGGATATATAGCAAGGCATCACGAGGATTTGGCAAAGACCTTTACCGACGAGCAGAAAGAAATCTTCGAAAAGTTCCACGATTGCTGGGACGAGTACGTAAGCCTTGCCGAAGCAGCCATCTTCGAATATGCCTTCCGCCTTGGAGCGAAACTCACGATGGAGATTCACAAAGACGAGGAATAAATGCAAAGCCTGTAACCGTGAAGCAGTTACAGGCTTTCTCTTGTAACATCAATTTGTAAATTCGTGAGTCTTGATATATTCAATGAAGGTTTTCATGCTTTTGGAGAGCCATTTGTTTTTATGATAAATGAGCTGCTTCCAGATATCGATATTCATATCGACAACGTCAAGATGACACAGCTTTCCATCTGTGATTAATTCATCAGTAACAAAATCGGGCAAAAAAGAAATCATATCGTTTTCTACAAGAACTGAGGTAATGATATCGGTTCGTCCGATTTCAAGAACGGGTGTGATCTCAATGGAGCGTTTGGCAAGCTCTCTGTCAAAAACGCGGCGATAGCCTTGACCGTACTCGGTCAGCACAAAAGGCTCTCCGATAATATCTTTGATCGACAGCCCTTTGCAGTGGGCGAACTTGGATTCTGATGATGCTACAAAATGCATTGGTATCTTCTGCTCTTTTGCGACTACATAATCCTTATTATATAGATGGTGGTCGAGTGTAATAATGACATCTGCCTCGTTACGGTCGAGCATATGGAGCATATTACTGGAATCTCCTGTGGAAAATCTGATAAAGATAGACGGATATTTCCTATGAAAATCCGCATAGTGAGCCGAGATCATTTCCTCGCAGACGGAATCGGGCGTCACGATATGCAAATGACCTCTCAGATCTTCTTTCGCGAGCGTCTCTTTAAAATCCTCGGTCAGCGCACGCACCTGATGTGCATAGGAAACAAGCTCATGCCCCTGCTCGGTGAGTGTGATCGTGTGGTTGATACGCTCAAATAAAAGACAGTCAAGTTCATCTTCGAGCTGTTTGATTTGGAATGAAATTGTAGACTGCGAATATCCGAGTTGCTCCGCCGCCTTTGTAAAGCTACCAAGCTCTGCAACGTGTATAAAAGTAATAAGGTTTCTGAGTTCCATTGTATAACCTCCGTGTATCGAAAATATCGATTATAATCATCAAAATTATTCGCTTGACTAATGCTGAAACATATTATATAATAAAGTCACGAAAAAAACAAGTACCTAACCAAAAGTTGTACGTGTTTTTTAGAATTGAATAAATAAGGCGATGACGAAGACGGAAGCTACAACGATTTTCACAGAGAGTCGGGGACGGTGCGATCCCGATAAATGACAGTAGATTTCTTATCCCTTCTGAGCCGGAAGTCCCAAAGGTATAAACACCCAGTAGGCGCTTCCCGTGTATGCTACGTTAGTGCATAGAAGTTGTCTGACTTCGAAGAGGTGGCGGAGTGTTTATATCCGCATTTTGAGTGGTACCGCGAGTGTTGTATATTTATATAAGCACCCGTCTCAAAGCAGAATTTTAGGCTTTGAGGCGGGTGCTGTCTTTTTGTCCCAAAGCCGCCATACCAATTAAACAGAAAAACTTATGAAAGGCGGAGTCCAAAATGTTATCCCTCGACAAAGTATTCAATGCGCAAAC
>JBGVLA010000125.1:0-47513 GCA_045124015.1 Eubacteriales bacterium
TATCTGTTAGTTGACATTATATCACGAAGTATTATAAATAGTAAATAGATATATTGAAATAGGGAACAAAGCAGGGGCCTTTGTGATATGAAAAATAGACCCTATCAACCTCTTACCTCGAAAAATCGACCCCTTATTGAAAAGCTATTTACAAATTTTCCGAAATGTAGTACAATGATCACAGAAAAGTAAGGAAAGGAAAAGCCCATGACTTTGATGTTTCAAAACAAAAGCGACGCAGAAATATTGCTTCGCATAAACGATGGCGATACCATTCTGTTACCGCCAAGACAATCGATTTCCGCACGATGTGAACAGACGGAGTCCACAAAAATTTCTATGCGAAAAAATCAAGATAGTCATATCCGAAAGTCGATTTTTTGGAACGACAAATACGCTTTGATGTTAGAATCGATTTACCGTATATCGAATGTAAAAGAACAGGAAATTTTTGAAATCCAGCAGGATGAGGTCAAGCCGAGTACAGATATTCGATATCATCGAATATTTTTGCAATCTACGAACAATGACCGATTTTCGGTGCAATATCATATCCTGCAAGCGGATCAGATGCAAAAAATCTATATCCAACAAGAGAAAAAATGGAATTTTATCCATAGCATTGTGGATTTTTTTACAATAATTCTTCCTTTTCCTCTCATCGTGAGCTTGTTTTCTAAAATTTGGTTGACGTGGAAACAAAGTGCCATTGTCTTTTTGAGCGCTCTGGCAATCGTTTGGCTGATATCCTTCCTTGCAAATCGAATGGCGGAAAATTTTGGGCGAAAATTGGAAAAGAGGCTCGCCGTAAATCCCGTGGATGAAAAAGCGTGCTTTTCAGATGAATACGCCAATACTTACTTTGCAAAAAAGAATTTTTCATCATAAATAAAAAACACACGAAGAAAAGGAGGAAACCAGTTGAAGATTCGCATAGAGCTTTCTGACAGCGATGAGATCGTGATTCGATGCCGCGAGCAAAACGAAAAGGTGTATGCTCTGCGCTCGGCCATCGAGGATATGATGCGCGGCGAAAATGAAATCATGCTCACGATTGGCACGACGGAGCATTTCGTTCCCAAAAACGATATCCTTTTCTTTGAAAGCAGTGAGGGAAAGGTATACGCGCACACGGCAGACCGTATGTATACCGCGCCGTATAAGCTATTTGAATTGGAAGCGCAAATGCCCTCCTTTTTCGTGCGTATCTCCAAATCTGCCATCGCCAATATCCATCATATCAGCTCCATACGGCGTGAGGTCGTCGGAAACGGAGAATTGACGTTTCGCAGATGTGATAAAAAAGTATATTTTTCAAGAGCTTACTATAAGCTTTTGCAATACAAAATGGAAGAAATGAGGTTAATGAAATGAAAACAGGAAAAATCTTTTGGGGGCTTGCCTTAATCTTGCTGGCTGTGCTCCTGCTTCTGGATGCATTCAACGTACTCGCACCCTTGACAAGCGTGATCGGAAAAATCTCCGTTTGGGAGATCGTTTTCGGGCTTATCTTACTTTCGTTTGTCGTCAGCAGAATTTGCAAAGGTAAATGGAGTGAGATCTTTGTGCCGCTCGCGTTTATCTTCATGCTCTTTGAAGAGAACATTTCGATTCTTTGCAACGCCGTAACGCCTAACATCATCAACAACTGGATCCTTTTCCTTGTGGCGATCTTACTTTCCGCAGGCGTGCATATTTTGCTTCACGCCAAAGAAAATCATTTCGTCAAGGTGAACGTCATCGACGAAAAAATACAGGATAAGAAAAGAAAACACGCAGGCGGTTCTCTCGGACATTCCACGGTGTATATCGACAGCGAAAATATGATCCCCAACCACGTGGAAAATAATCTCGGCTCTTGCTCTATCTATTTTGAAAATCCCGAAGCCTATAAGGGTGAGGGAACGCTCCATGTGGAAAACAATCTCGGTTCGATGAAGATTCACGTTCCGAGCGCATGGTGCGCCAAGGTCAACGTGGAAAACAATCTCGGCGGTCTTACGATCGACGAAAACCACAACGAAACAGGTCCCGTTCTCTATATTTGCGGAGAAAACGACCTTGGTTCTGTCAGTGTATATTATGTGTAAGGAGTTTTGAACGATGCAATATCATGAAACATTTTTAGATTCCGAAGTATATAAAAAAGAGTATATTTCGGGACTTGAGGATTGGATCATCCAAAAAGAAAAAGAAGCGGAAACGGTTCGTGCGGAGCATATCAAGGATATCTTTGCCGATCCCGAAGCATATCGCGCAGAGCTTGCTGAAATGCTCGGCTATCCGCTTTGCGAAAAGCGTCCCGAAACCGCGCCGAGCGTACAAATGGAAAAGCTCTCCGAGGAGGAGAGTTTTTCCGTTTACCGTATGCGTTATGAGATTTTGGAGGGCGTTCTTATGACGGGGCTTTTCTTCCGTCAAAAAGGCGACGAAAAAAGACCGCTCGTCATCGTGCAGCATGGCGGTGAAGGCTCTCCCGAGCTGATTTCGGGGGTATATGGATTTACCAACAATTACAACGATATGCTCATGCGCGTATTCAAGCATGGCGTTCACGTATTTGCTCCTCAGCTTCTCCTTTGGAAACCACAACGCTTTGGCGCGCCGTATGACCGCGATGCCATCGATGCAAGGCTCAAAAGCCTTGGCAGCTCGATTGCCGCCGTCGAGGTCTACGGTATCATGCGCGCGCTTGACTATTTCGAAGGCTTACCCTACGTTGGCAAATTCGGTATGGTCGGTCTTTCCTATGGCGGTTTTTATACGCAATATACGACCGCGCTCGACACCCGAATCCGTTCGGCGATCTCCTGCTCGTATTTCAATGAAAGAAAAGCGTGCTTCCATGCGGATTGGTCTTGGAAAGGCTCGGCAAAGCGCTTGCAGGATGCGGAGCTCGCTTGTCTTGTCTATCCGCGCAGACTTTGCATCGAGCTTGGACGAAGCGACGAGCTTTTTGCTTGCGAAAGCGGTATCGCGGAATTTGAGCGTCTGAAAGCGCTTTGCGCGCCCCTCGGTACGGATGCAGATTGGCTTGATTTCATTCTATACGACGGTACGCATGAATTTTGCCGTGAGGATGCGCCGATCAAGCGATTGGTGGAGGATATTGAAATATGATCAAAGGTGTGCTCTTTTTTGGGCACACCTTTTTGTGGTAATTGACAAGTATTTATATTTATGATAGAATAAAAACAATCGAATTAAGCCGATAGGAGATATGGTATGAACGCATTTGAAACATACAAGGCTATTAAAATAAGCATGGAAAAAACGATCGCAGGAAAGGGTGAGGTGCTCGATCTTGTCATCATTTCGCTTTTCTGCGGCGGTCATGTACTGATCGAGGACGTACCCGGAACGGGTAAAACGATGATCGCGCGTGCACTTGCGGCAAGCATCGATGGCGAATGTAAACGTATTCAGTTTACACCCGACCTTTTGCCGTCCGATATCACGGGTATCAACTATTTTAATATGAAAAGATCGGAATTTGAATTTTTGAAGGGTCCGATCTTTTCGCATATTCTTCTTGCTGATGAGATCAACCGAGCAACCCCGAAAACACAGGCGGGTCTTCTCGAATGTATGGAAGAACGCACAGCCACCATCGACGGCAAGACCTATGCGCTTTCTGAGCCATTCATGGTCATTGCGACACAGAATCCGCTCGAAAGCATGGGTACGTATCCGCTTCCCGAAGCACAGCTGGACCGTTTTCTCGTCAAGACATCGGTTGGGTATCCCGATTTTGCAGGCGGTGTGGAGATTTTACGCCGTTTCGGTGAAAAACGCGGTGTGAAAAACGAAAAGCCTGTTGTTTCTCTTGCGGACGTTACCACGGCGATGGAAGAAACTGCAAAGGTCTTCTGTCATGATGATCTTCTTGAATATATTACGGGTATCATCGAAATGACGAGAGAAGCCGCAGGTGTGGTGCTTGGTGCAAGCCCTCGCGCCGCGCTTTCGCTTCTCATGGTGGCGAAGGGCTTTGCCATCATAAGCGGCAGAAGCTACGTGCTTCCCGATGATATCAAAAAAGCTGCTGTTCCTGTTTTAAGCCACAGACTCATTCTCACCAATTCCGAAATGCTCAAAAAAGATTCCGCGCGCCGTATCATCACGGAGATTTTAAGCCGTGTACCTGTGCCGACGGAAACTGTTTTTGACGGACGCAAATGATATGGAACGATTTCTTGAAATTTTAGGGGCGGTGCTGACCGTTGTTGTCAATATCGCCGTCGTTTTGCTGATCTTATTTCTTTTGTATCAGCTTTTTCTCCTCATCCGACGCTTTACGGTCGACAGACTTGTGTATAGCCGTCGATTTGCAGAGGAATGTGTCTATGAGGGCGATACGGTGGAGCTTATCGAAACGATATGGAATCCCACGGTGTTTCCTGCGTTTCTCATCGATGTGGAAAGCTATTTTTATAGCGGTCTGCAGATCGACGGACGCGAGGCGGCGAAGGGAGAGATGCGGTATTTTGTCAGCCGTTATCACCTGATGCCGTTTGAAAAGATCACGCGAAGAATCGAAATGAAATGTGTGAAGCGCGGATATTATAAGCTGACGACGGTCTCTGTTTTTCGTTGCGGAGATGAACGCTCGATCGAATCCAAAGCTGAGCTTTACGTGTATCCGAAAATCGAAGAGCTCCGCGAAAACGTGCCAAGTGCTTATGGGCTTGGCGATGAGCTTTCGCGTAACCGCTTGATTCGCAATCCGTTTTCCGTAAACGGGATCCGTGAATACCGACAGGGAGATCCGTTTCGCTCTATCAATTTTAAGGCGAGTGCGCGTCTTTCCGTCGGCGGTATGCCTCACTTTGCGGTCAACCGCTATGATTACTGCGCGAACAACAAGTATTATATTTATCAGAATTTCCATTTGCAAAAGGGCGAGGCGCTTCTTTTTGATGCGTACGAAAGCCTGATGGAGGTCGGGTTGCGTATTTCCGCCTCGCTTCTTGTGAAAGCCATCGATGCAGGCGGTGTTTGCGCTTTTTCCGCAAATTGCGGTACGATCGACGGACGCAAAAAAGTGGTTTTCCCCATTCGCGGAGGGGAGCTCCACAAAAAAGATATTTTGCGTGAGATGGCGCTGACAAGGGCTATGGACGGCGTTTCGTTTGCGAGTCTTCTTATGGCGGATATCATGCAGGGAATCTCGGGCAGCGATGTTTTCATCATTACGGCATACGTGGATGAAGCCATCGGAGAACAGATCGCCATGCTCGAATATCTCGGGAACACCGTCAAGGTCATCACGCTGAAAGGCGGTGCGGTATGAAGAAGCCTTCTCCAAAGCTGAAAAAGCTTCTGCTGGCGGTCTATTTCGTGCTTGGCGGCACGTTTACCTTTGAGCTCACCGTCGAGCGTGTACGCGAAAATCAGAATCTTTACGCCATCATGACGGTACTTGCCATCGTTTTTGATATTCTCTTTTTCAAAACGCTGTTTTCGCTTTTCAAGGAAAAGGCGCTTCCGACGGTCATGACGGCGGTCGGCAAGGTTTTTTCTGCGGTATTCCGCCATATTGGCAGACTTGTCGAAAAGGTGAGCGATGCGTTTTCGCCAAATAAGGATAAGACCTTTATGGACGGCAAAAGTGAGCGCACCTTTGTTTTTGAAACACACACAAGCGGAGCGGGGCAGGCAAGGAGAAAGCTCCCGAAGCTCCCGAAGGATGCGACCGACAGGCAAAGGATCCGCCATGAATATGCTTGCTACGTTTTCAAAAAGGATAAAAACATATCCTCGGCACTGACACCCAATGAGGTCGGAGAACGTCTTGATGAGACAGGGGAAGACCGCGAGATTTTTGAAAGCTATAACGATGCCAGATATACGGAAGAATGAAAATCGACCCATGGGGTCGATTTTCTTTTTGGAAAAGGCGCATGATTTGCACAAGATTTGGCAGAATAAATGCAGATGATTTGATTTTTGGGAGGCAGATATGTGTACGGCGATAGCGGTGAGATGTGATAGGTTTTATTTCGGCAGAAATATGGATTATGACAGGAGCTTTGGAGAGCAGGTGGTGATCGCACCCAGAAGCTTTCCGTTTCCGTTTTGCAGGGAGGAGCTTTGCTCGGGACATTATGCCATGATCGGTATGGCGTCTGTGATGGATGGATATCCGTTGTATGCGGATGCGGTCAACGAAAAGGGGCTTGGTATGGCAGGGCTTCATTTTCCCGACAACGCGTATTATCGGGAAACGGAAACAAAAGGGAAGTATCATGTTTCTCCTTTTGAACTGATCCCATGGGTCCTTTCGCGGTGCGCAACGGTGGAAGAAGCGCGGTCGATCCTCGAAAAAACGAGCCTTGTCTCCATCCCGTTTCGGGATGATATTCCGCTTTCGCCCTTACATTGGCAGATCGCAGACAGACATAGCGCCATCGTTTTGGAGGTTACCAAAAGCGGTACGCATATTTATGAAAATAAAACGGGGATACTGACGAACAATCCGCCGTTTCCGTTTCATCTCAAAAATTTGTGTGAGTACGGCAATTTGACCAATACGGTATCAAAAACGGAATTTGCGGAAAGCTTGGGTCTGATTCCTTTTAGTATGGGGCTTGGTGCGTTCGGTCTTCCCGGAGATTATTCTTCGGCATCCAGATTTGTGCGTGCCGCTTTTCTTACTGCGCATATGGTGCGCCATGAGGATGCAACGGAAAACGTAACGGAGTTTTTTCATTTGCTTTCCGCCGTGGCACCCATTGGCAGAAGCGTTCTTACACCGGAGGGGAAGCCTCATATCACGACGTATTCCTGTTGTATGGATGCGGAAAAGGGAATCTATTATTATAATACCTATTATAATCATCAAATCACGGCGGTGGATATGCACGCGACAAATCTTGACGATAGACGGCTCGTGATCTTTCCTTTGAAGAAAAAACAGCAGATCCTTTGGGAATGAAATGCGGTGTGTAAAAATCTGTTGACAAAGAATGTCTTTTTCGTTATAATAGAGATAGAAAACAAGGGGAGGAGATACAGAATGAAAAAAATACTTTCAGGATTTTTGGCGCTTGCGATGATCATGATGCTTGTGGGATGTAATATTTCTGCGGACACTAGCTTCGGTTCGACATATTTTTACGAGGATGCATCCTCATATACGATGGGCGGCGCAACGCTTACGGAGGATATTAACGAAATCGATGTCAATTGGGTGAGCGGAAAGGTTACGGTGCAGTATCACGACGGTGAGGGAATCCTCATTTCGGAAGATTCGGACGTGGAGCTTGGCGAGAAAAATTCACTTTATTACCGCGTTATTGGGAAGACACTCAAAATTCAGTATGCAAAATCGGGCGTTTGGACAACCATTGATTTCAATAAAGAGCTGACGATCTCCTTGCCCAAGGGGACAGAAGCGGATCCCGAAAGGGCATATTCTCTTTCTTTTGATACGGTCAGTGCGGACGTGGATATTCGTGAGATCTACACGAAAAAGTGTGAGTTTGAGAACGTTTCGGGGAATATCAGAGCAACGCTTCTCGGCACGGTTTCTTCCGTGGATGCGGAAACGGTTTCGGGCAATATAAGTCTAAGCGTGGGAGATCTTGCATCCTTTGATATCGAATCGGTCAGCGGCAACGTAACGATGATGGGCGGTAATATCCGAGAGGGAAAATTTGATTCTGTTTCAGGCGATTTTGTGTTGGAGCTTCCTCCCAACAACGGCTATACAGTGGAATTTGAAAGCGTGAGCGGTGATATCGATCTGTTTGGTGAGATGGTTTCCAAGGAAGGCGACCGCTACACCGTTGGCGACGGTACGCGCCATTATGAGATCGAAACCGTTTCGGGAAACGTAAAGATTGCCATATATAAAATCTAAATCCAATAAAATCGGCAAATTCTCTTGAATTTGCCGATTTTTTGTGATATACTGCAAGCGAAAATGATTTTTATATAGGAGGATTATATGTCTATTGCTAAAATCGTAACCTTTAACTCTCGCAACGTTTGGATGTGGAGTAAAGAGGGCATCAATTGCTTCATTTTCCGCGCAGGGCTTATTTATGAAAAAGTCAATAAGGAGAAGCCCGATGTGATCGCTTTTCAGGAGCTTTTGCAGAAGAATCTTGATCTGCTCAAAAAGCTTTTCCCCGAATATGAATTTTACGGTCAGTTCCGCAACGAGGATTATACGGGTGAAGGTCTTTATACGGCGGTTCGCAAGGATGCTTGGGACGTAATCGGCTACGAAACCTTCTGGATCAGCCCCACACCTTATGTTTCGGGTTCTCGTTTTGAGGATCAGAGCGAATGTCCGAGAATTTGTGTGGTAACACAGATCCGCCACAAGGAAACGGGCAAGATGCTTCGTCTTTACAATATCCACCTTGATCATATCTCCGATTCGGCGCGTATCGAGGGTATCAAATGTGTCATGGCGAAGGTAAAGGAATTTAACGCAAAGCTTCCGCTTCCGTCTATGATCATGGGCGACTATAACGCGCTCCCCGACAGCGAGACCATTCGCTTCTGCAATGCACATAAGGATCCCGTTATCAAGGATACGACAGAAGCGCTTACCATTACGTATCATGGCTACGGAACGGATTCCCAGAAGATCGACTATATCTACGTTACCGAGGATATGGTGGATGCCGTCCTTGAAACGAAGATCTGGGATACCAAATATAACGGCATTTATCTTTCTGATCATTATCCCGTTTGCGCGGACGTGGAACTTGACAAGCTTTGATGCTATGGAGAATTTGAGATGGCAAACATGAAAATCGTCAGCTTCAATTTGCGTTGCGTATGGCAGGGGGACGGTATCAATGCCTTTGTCTTTCGCGCGGGCATGATCTATGATAAGATCATGAGAGAAATGCCCGAGGTACTTGCATTTCAGGAGGCATCGGCAAAGCATATTGAGCTTTTGAAAAGAATGCTCCCCGAATATACCTTTTGTGGGCAGCTCCGCAGCAAAAACTACACGGGAGAGGGGCTTTACACTGCCGTTCGCAAGGATGCAATCGACATGATCGCTTATGAAACGTTTTGGATCAGTCCTACGCCTTACGTTGCAGGCTCGCGCTTTGAAAATCAGAGCGATTGCCCGAGAATTTGCGTTGTAAGTCAGATTCGACATAAGGAAACGGGGAAAATGCTCCGATTTTATAATATCCACCTCGATCATATCTCCGATTTGGCACGTATCGAGGGCATCAAATGCGTTTTTGAAAAAATGGAGGAATGGAATAAAAAGCTTCCGCTTCCCTCCGTTGTTCTCGGCGATTACAATGCACATCCCGACAGCGAAACGATTCGCTTCTGTAACGAGTACGAAACACCGCGTATGTTCGATGCGACGAAAGAGGTTCCCGTAACCTTCCATGATTTCGGTAAGCAAGGAATCAAGATCGATTATATCTACGTTACCGAGGAGTTAAAAAGAGCATTCACGGCATCTGGTATATGGGATACAGAAATAGAAGGAATCTATCTTTCCGATCATTATCCTGTTTGGTCGGAGTTTGAAATAGATAAATTATAATGGAAACAAAACCCTTAGGAGGAACAAAAAATGGTGAATGAAAATCAAAACGGCGTGATGACCGACATCTGCACCTATGACAAGGTCGTACTTCCCATGCCCGAAAAACAGCACGAATGGGAAGTGTATTCCAAGCAACTGAAGATCGAATATAAGCAGTGCATCGAAGAAGGCTTGGATATCGAAGAATACAAGGATGTCATCATGGCGGTTGCAGGTATGCCTAATGGCAACGACAAGGAAGCAATGGCAAACGTGATCTATCACATCGTTTCCAACGCAAAAACAAAAGAGGATTACGCTTATGTTGAGCCCTCTGACCTTGAAGGTATCAAGGCGCAGAGACGTCCGCATACCTACGCGAAGAAGGACATTCCCACAGGGGATGCGCTCGCTGAAAAGATCGCAGGCGCTTGGTACGGCAGAATCTGCGGTTGCTTGCTTGGTAAACCCGTTGAGGGCTGCCGTGTGCATGAGCTCGTTCCGTTTTTGAAGGACACGGGAAATTATCCGATGACACGCTACATCATGCAGAGCGACATTACGGAAGAGATCGACAGCAAATATAAGTTTGACTTTATCGGTGCAAAGGGCAGAAAGACCTATCCCGACGTCATCAAATTTGCGCCTATCGACGACGATACCAACTACGTCGTTTTGGCTCAGCTTCTCATTAAGAAATTCGGCAGAGATTTTACGCCCCATAATATGGCGGAAATGTGGATCCGTTCGCAGTCGAAGAACGCATACTGCACAGCAGAGCGTGTTGCTTTCCGTAACTTTATCAACGGTTACCGTCCTCCCTATTCTGCGGTTTATAAGAATCCTTACAGAGAATGGATCGGCGCACAGATCAGAGGCGACTATTTTGGTTACATCAATCCCGGTAATCCCGAGCTTGCAGCGGAAATGGCGTGGAGAGACGCATCCATTTCTCATGTGAAGAATGGTATTTACGGCGAAATGTGGGTTGCGGCGATGCTTGCCATTGCGGCTGTTACCGACGATATCCTCGATATCATTCGCGGCGGTCTTGCAGAGATCCCCGCGACCTCCAGACTTTACGAGGCAGTAAATAAGGTGCTCGAGCGCTACGAAAACGGCGTTTCCAAGGAAGACGCATTTGCGTATATCCACGAGCTTTATGATGATAAGGACGAGCATGACTGGTGCCATACCATTTCCAACGCGCTCGTTGTCGTAACCTCTCTCCTTTACGGCGAGGGCGATTACAGCAAGTCCATTTGCATGGCTGTCGATACAGGCTTTGATACCGACTGCAACGGTGCAACTGTCGGTTCCATTGTCGGCATGAGAAACGGTAAGAGCGGTATCGACGAATACTGGATCGCTCCTACACGCGGCATTCTCGATACCAACGTATTCGGCGCTTCCAAGGCTCCCATCGATAAGATGATCGCCAAGACGCTCGAACAGATGCCCGGCTACGATTACAAGATGGATGTAAAAGATTGATCCTTATATTTTCCAAAACCCTTGCTTCTTGCAAGGGTTTTGCGCTTGGATGGCGTTGACTTTTTTCGCTTTTCATGTTAAGATGATAATATCAACAGGAAAGGAGCTTTCACTATGAATAAGGCTTTGAAAATTTTTCTTACGGTCGTCGGCGTTTTGGTCGGCATCGTTCTTTTGCTTTTGCTTGGCGTGAAGGCTGGAGAGAAGCTCCGTTATCTTCGCTTTTATCAAAACGCAGAAAAGGAATTCAAAATGCCCGGTATATCGGATAACCTCGTGCAACAGGGCATGGAATACGTAGAGGAGGAAAAGGTATTTCTCATCTGCGGTTATATGTCCGATGATACCGCTTCCCGTGTTTACGTCGTTTCCGAAGCAGGCGAGGTGAAAAGCATCACACAGCTTAAAAATGAGGACGGCAGTGATTATACGGGGCATACGGGCGGTATCGAATATTACGGCAACTGCGTGTATATCACGGAGGGAACGGGTGAAAAGGGCTATGACGGCGGACTTGACGTTTTTCCGCTTGATAAGATCTTGAGCGGGGAAGAGAGCGTTCGTAAGATCGGCAGAGTCAAGACCTATAACAATCCCGCGTACTGTCATATCTACAAGGGGCATATGTTCGTCGGTGAATTTTACCGCGAGATCGATTATGAAACGCTCGATTCTCACAGAATGAAGACCCCTGCGGGCGATGAAAATACAGCGCTGATCACCATTTTCAAGCTTGATGACAGCGAATTGCATATCAGCGGTGCGCCGATCGCAGGCATCACAACGACAGGTGCGGTGCAGGGTATGTATACGCTCGGCGACAAGCAGATCGTGCTTTCTACCTCTTGGGGACTGACGACCTCGCATCTTTATTTTTACGATATGGAGAAGATCACCTGCTTTGATGAGCCGCGCACGATAGATGGCAATACGTTCCCCGTTTATCATTTGGATAGCGAAAGTCTTGTAAGGGATCTGGAAGCACCTCCGATGGCAGAGGAGATTGTTTATAAGGACGGCAAGATCTTTGTTCTTTGTGAATCGGCATCCAATAAATACATATATGGCAAATTTATGAGCGGTAATTATCTTTACAGCTATGAGTATGAACTCTCCAAATAAATCTTGACTATTTTGGCACAAAATGCTATACTCATATTATAATATGAAAGACAGAAAGGAAGCATAAACTATGAAAATTTTTGTTGTTGGCAGCTTGAATATGGACCTCGTTATCAAGGCTCCGTATATGCCCGAAAACGGCGTTACCATGCACGGCGAGGGCTTTATGACCAATCCCGGCGGAAAGGGCGCAAACCAGGCGGCAGCGATCGGCAAGCTCGGCGGTGAGGTCTATATGGTCGGTTGCGTTGGTGAAGCGTTTGGCGATGAACTCAAAACTACACTTTGCAAATATGGCGTACATACCAGATACGTAGAAAAGCTTGGCGGCGTTTCCAGCGGTATTGCCGTTATCGTGGTCGTGGACGGTGATAACCGTATCATTCTCGACGCGGGCGCAAACGGAAAGGTCGATGAGGCGCTCATTGACAAGGCGCTCGCAAGCGCAGAGCGCGGAGATTATCTCGTAACACAGCTTGAGATCGAACAGGATATGGTGGAATATGCGTTGAAGCGTGCAAAGGAAAAGGGCATGACGACCATTCTCAATCCTGCTCCCGCGGCGAAGGTTTCCGAAGGTATTCTTGCAAACAGCGATTTCTTCATCCCCAACCAATCCGAAGCGGAATTTTATACGGGTATTTACCCCAAGGATGAGGAAACGGCACAGGCTTGCGCTAAAGCACTTGCGGCGCAGGGCGTGAAAAACGTCGTTATCACCATGGGTGGAGAGGGCTCCGCTTGCGTTTGCGACGGTAACTACGAAAAGGTTGACTGTTTCCCTGCAAAGGCGATCGATACTACGGCGGCAGGCGATACCTACGTTGGCGCACTCGTTACCAAGCTCGCAGAGGGCGCTTCTATGAGAGAAGCGATGACCTTTGCAAGCAAGGCTTCTTCCGTCACCGTTACCAGACGCGGCGCACAGCAGTCGATCCCTTACAGAAACGAAGTCGATACACTTTGATATGAACGAGCATCCCGATTTTATCGGGGTGCTTTCCATGTGTTGAATTTTTTGAGGATATTATGGCAACTTTACTCATTATTGTGATTTATGCGGCGTTTATCGGGCTTGGTATACCCGATTCGCTTTTCGGTCCTGCGTGGCCCGTGATGCACGAGGACTTCGGCTTGGACGTTTCGCTGATGGGCTATATCACACCCGTTTGCACGTTTTTTACCATCATTTCGAGTCTTTTGAGCGCAAAGCTCATCAATCGCTTCGGTACGGCAAAGGTAACGGCGGTCAGCACTGCCATGACGGCGCTGGCGCTTCTCGGTTATTCGCTTTCTCCGAACATCGTGTTCGTCATTTTGTGTTCGATTCCGCTCGGACTTGGCGGCGGCGCTATCGATTCGGGTCTGAATAACTACGTTGCACTGCATTATAATACCGCCACCATGAGCTTTTTGCATTGCTTTTACGGTATCGGCGTTTCGCTGAGTCCGTATTTGATGTCAATCGCCCTTGACCGCTCAGGTGATTGGCGCGGCGGATACCGTTTAGCGTTTTTCGTTCAGCTTGGTATCTCGCTTCTCGTGATCTTCACGATACCGATTTGGAAAAAAGCGCATCCGCCCATTGTCATTGAGGGGAGCGCTTCTGCGAAAACCATGAAGCTTCGTGAGGTCATCCGTGTGCCGGGGGTTTTGAAGGCGAGCGCGATTTTCGTTGCTTCCTGCGCCATCGAATATGTTTGCGGTGCCTGGGGCAGTACGTTCCTCGTCGAATCCAAGGGCGTAACGCCTGCCGATGCGGCGCAGATCATCGTGTTTTATTACGTCGGTATGGCGCTTGGCAGATTTCTTTCGGGCGTGCTTGCAGGTAGACTTGCTTGCTGGCGCATCATCGAGCTTGGCGAGGCTGTCGTCGCCGTGGCGGTCGTTCTCCTGCTGTTACCGCTTCCGACCGTGGTTTCGGGCATCGCGCTCTTTATGATCGGACTTGGAAACGGTCCCGTTTTCCCGAATCTTGTGCATCTCACGCCCCGCAATTTCGGACTTGAAATCTCGGGCGCGGCAATGGGCGTACAAATGGCGGCGGCATATACGGGCATTATGTTGATGCCGATGATCTTCGGCGCGCTCGTCGGTGTCTTTTCCACAGATGTTTTCGCTGTTTTTCTTGCCATCGTCTTTGTCGTTATGGTACTTTTCACAGCGCTGATGGTGCGTTTTGCGAAAAAAGGAAATAAATATGAGTGATTTTGAAAATGCTCGGCAAATTTGCCGAGCATTTTTCTTTTTTGGTCTTGACAAAATACCCCCTGTGGGTATATAATATAAACAAAGAAATACCCCTTGGGGGTATCTGTGAGGTGCATATGGAAAAGCTATGTGAATGTTGCGGTAAGACGAAAGAACGCGACGAAAAGGAATATCAAAGCCTGCTCAATCGCCTGAGCCGTATTGAAGGGCAGGTGCGCGGTATCCGCGGCATGGTGGAAAACAGCGCGTATTGTACGGATATTCTGATGCAGGTGAGCGCGGTCAGCGCGGCGCTCAACGCCTTTAATAAAGAGCTTTTGGCAAATCATATCCGCACCTGTGTTGCCAAGGATATCCGCGATGGCAAGGATGAAACCGTGGATGAGCTTGTCGCAACGCTGCAAAAGCTGATGAAATGAGGTGAATCGATGAAACAATATTCTGTAACGGGAATGAGCTGTGCGGCTTGCAGTGCGCGTGTGGAAAAAGCCGTATCGGCAGTGGAGGGCGTGGAGTCCTGCGCGGTCAATCTTCTTACCAATTCCATGAACGTGGAAGGGACAGCGACCGAGGAGGCTGTGATTTCCGCCGTGATCGAGGCGGGATACGGCGCATCTCCCAAAAACGAGATGCAAAATAAACCTAAAAAAGAGCAGGGAAGCATCAAGGATACGGCGACCCCGCTTCTCAAAAAACGGCTTTGGACGTCGGTCGGCTTCCTCGTCGTTTTGATGTATCTTTCGATGGGGCATACGATGTGGGGCTTTCCGCTTCCGTCCGTGATGGCGAAAAATCCCATGATCATCGGGCTTTGTCAGATGCTTCTTGCAGGCATCGTTATGATTATCAATCAAAAATTCTTTATAAACGGCACGAAAGGTCTTTTGCATCGTGCGCCGAACATGGATACGCTCGTTGCACTTGGTTCGTTTGCATCGTTTGGATATAGCGTGTATGCGCTTTTTGCCATGTCCAACGCGCAGATGGCGGGCGACCATGCGCTTGCGATGACCTATCTCCACGATCTGTATTTTGAATCGGCGGTGATGATCCTGACACTCATCACGGTCGGCAAAATGCTTGAAGCGCGCGCCAAGGGCAAGACCACGAGCGCGCTTGAGGGGCTCATGAAGCTTGCGCCAAAAACGGCAACCCTTCTCCGCGACGGCAAAGAGATCACCGTTTCCATCGATGAAGTCAGAAAAGGCGACGTTTTTCTCGTGCGTCCGGGCGAACAGATCCCCGTGGACGGCATCGTTTTGGAGGGTCAAAGCGCTGTGAACGAATCCGCGCTGACGGGGGAAAGTATCCCCGTTGACAAAGAGGCGGGCGCGTCCGTTTCGTCGGGTACGATGAATGAATCGGGCGTACTGAAATGTGAAGCGACGCGCGTCGGTGAGGATACCACGCTTTCGCAGATCATTCGCATGGTGAGCGACGCTTCCGCGACGAAAGCACCTATCGCAAAAATTGCAGATAAGGTTTCGGGCATGTTCGTGCCGACGGTGCTTGGTATCGCGCTTATCACGCTTGTCGTGTGGCTTATCGCAGGCGAGACCTTTGGATTTGCCATTGCAAGAGCGATTTCTGTCCTTGTCATCAGTTGTCCCTGTGCTTTGGGGCTTGCAACGCCTGTTGCCATCATGGTCGGAACGGGTATGGGTGCGAAAAACGGGATCTTATTTAAGACGGCAGCTTCTCTCGAGGAAGCAGGCAAGGTAAGTATCGTCGCTCTCGACAAAACAGGCACGATCACCGAAGGCAATCCGACGGTAACGGGCATCTATCCCGCAGAGGGCATGGACGAAACGGCGCTCCTTTCGTTTGCGGCGGCGCTCGAAAAAAACAGCGAGCATCCCTTGGCGAAGGCGATTCTCAGAAAAGCGGAGGAAGACGGCGTTTCCGTTTCCGAGGTTATGGATTTTGCGATTTTGCCCGGTCATGGCTTGACAGCCAAGATCGGCGGTTCTACCGTATTCGGCGGCAATTTGAATTTCGTTCAAACAAAGGCAAATATTTCCGAAAAGATGAAAAAACAAGCCGTTACACTTGCCGAAGAAGGCAAAACTCCGCTCTTTTTCGTGAAGGATGGCGCGCTTTGCGGTATTATTGCCGTGGCGGACATCATCAAAAGCGATAGTGTGGAAGCCATCAAAGCGCTTCGTGAAATGGGAATCCGCGTGGTCATGCTGACGGGCGACAACGAGCGCACCGCAAACGCCATCGGCAAAGAGGTCGGCGTAGATGAAGTGATCGCGGGCGTTTTGCCCGACGGAAAAGAAGCCGTGATTCGTGATCTGCAAAAGCAGGGCAAGGTGGCAATGGTCGGCGACGGCATCAACGATGCGCCTGCGCTCACGAGAGCGGATATCGGCATCGCCATCGGCGCAGGCACGGATATCGCCATCGATGCGGCGGATATCGTGCTTGTGAAGAGCAGACTTTCCGATGTTCCCGCGGCAATCAAACTCAGCCGAAAAACGCTCCGCAATATCCGAGAAAATCTTTTCTGGGCGTTTATTTATAATATCATCGGCATACCGCTGGCGGCAGGTGTTTGGTATCCGCTTTGGGGACTGACGCTCAATCCCATGTTTGGCGCGGCGGCGATGAGTCTTTCAAGTTTCTGTGTCGTAAGCAACGCACTTCGTTTGAATTTCGTTCAAATCCGCGGTGCGAAACATAAAAATCAAAATCAAAGTGAGGAAAACAAAATGGAAAAAACCATGAAGATCAAGGGTATGATGTGCGGTCATTGTGAAGCAAGAGTAAAGAAATGTCTTGACGAGCTTCCCGGCGTTGCAGAGGCTATCGTAAGCCACAAGAAAAACAGCGCTGTCGTGAAGCTTTCCGAGGACGTTTCCGACGAAACACTCAAGCAGACTGTGGAAGCGCAGGGCTATACCGTTATCAGCATCAAATAAGATCGATGAAAAAGCGACCCCTCCCGATTTCGATCGGGAGGGGTAATTTTTATGAAAAAAGTTGATAGGGAATCTCTAAAAGTAAAAATATGTAGACGGTTATCAAAATTCCTAAGCACATTTTATCCCATTTTTTGTAGTTGTCTTCTTCATACTCTATATTCACATCGGAGTTTTTGAAGATGATTTCACAGAAGCGATAAACGATGTGATGTACTTGCTTTTTCCAAAAAAGCGAGAGTGCGGGAACCAAGAAGAAAATCATACTGAGCGGCAAGAAAAGAGGGAACTCGCCGTATTGTTTAATGAGGTAAATATCCAATGCAACAAGGGGAAAATACGTAGTATACAGAAAAATCTTGAGAAGCTTCATAGGATGCTCCTTATTGATACGAATTTTTCAGCTCCGCAGGCTTCATGTGTGCGCCGCAAAACAGACAAAAGACCGTTCCCGCGGGGGAAAATTCACCGCAAGAGGGGCATTTGATGCGGTTTTGCGTGCGTTCTTCGTGGAGCTTGCGTTTTAAGTCCAAGACACCTTCGTCCAAAATGCCGTCAATGACGGCGGCTTCCAAAACGGCATCGGATATCCAAACGTATTTCATCAAAACGGAAAGAAAATGCCAATCGATATCGCCCTGCAAGATCTTATTAAAGATAGAAAGCTTGGCGGAATAATTGAGCAGGGGCATGAGCTTTTCAAGAAGATTGACATCTGCATGCTCAAACGATGCGGAGTTGAGCAGATTCCAAAAGCCCTCGTCGCTCATGTATTCAAAAAGCGATGCCAGATTGGAAATATCGATGCCCTGCGCGGCAAACGCTTCCACGGCGCGATCCAGTACGCTCGGCTTCAAAAACGGTGCGAGATTTTGCAGGTCGCTGACCTTGACGTGATGACATTCACAACTTTTGCCGAGTGCGGCACTTTTGAGAAGCTCGCTTTCTCCCTCGGTCGGCGCACCCGCACCGATAAGGTCATCGATGGAGATATGAAAGATCTCCGCGATTTTCACAAGAATGGAGATATCGGGAAAGCTATCGCCCTTTTCGTATCGGGAAACGGCTTGGCGCGTGAGGTTCAATCGATCGGCAAGCTCGGATTGTGTCATATCGGCGCATCGGCGCAGACGGGAAAGATTTTCGCAAAAAAGATTGGCATCAAACATGGTGTTTTGCCTCCATGACGTAAAAATTATTTCAAAATGACGGCGTTTTCTCCGAGTATCTTTTTGAGGAGAGAGAACATCGTCGGCTGTATGCTCGTCGACCTGCCGACGGCTTTGACGTATTTTTTCGTTGAAGCATCAAAGAAGACGACGGGGGTCGCGCCCTCGAAGATTTCAAGGATACTGCACGCGCGGCGGCAAGCCTCGCACGAGAGATTTTCTACCTTCAGATAAAGCGTTTTCGGTTTGTCCTGTGTTTGGGTAGGCGCTTCCTTGACGGTTGGCTTTTCCGTGGGGGCGGCGGCTTCTTCGGGTGTGAAATTCGCTTTCAGCATTTCCGCTTTGGCGACGAGAAGCTTCGGTGGAGCGTCCTCCGTTACGGAAAGCTCGCCGTATGACGCGATGGGAACATCGGGCGTTAAGAAAAATGAATATCGTTCAAGAATCTTGGGGAAGACGACAAGCTCCATCTCTCCGAGGCGGTCTTCCACGGTGAGAAACGCCATCGGTGCGCCTGCGCGCGTCTGTTTATTGACGCGCGCGGTGATGATACCTGCCACGGTGAGCTTTTGATGGCCCTTGTAGGTGTCGGATTCTCCGTCTTCTTCAAAGGAAGCAAGGATCTCACCGATGGAAACCGCATGAAAATGCTTGGCGTGCGCCTCGAAATCATCAAACGGATGACCGGAAAAATACATACCCATGCTTTCTTTTTCTTGGCGCAGACGCTCTTTTGTGGGGAGTTCCTCGAGATCGGGATAAACGTAATCTGCTTCGGGATAATCGTCCTCCACGGAGATATTGCCGATGGAGAAAAGGTCGAGCTGACCGTCGGAGCGGTTGCGCTCCTTTTTGAGATAGATATCGATGATGCGCTCGTATTCGGAGAGAAGCTGAGAGCGCTTTGTGCCGAGAGAATCAAACGCGCCGCTTTTGATGAGAGATTCCACTTGACGCTTATTGAGGTCGCGTCCGCTCATACGGGAAACGAAATTTTCAAAGGACGTGAACTTTCCTGAATTTCGTTCAAAAACGACCTCTGCAAGGAAATTCTTGCCGACGTTTTTGATGCCGAGAAGTCCGAAGCGGATCGCGCGCTTGCCACCGTATTTGACCACGGTATAGGTGTCGCGGCTTTCGTTGATATCGGGACCGAGAACGGCGATCCTCATTTTTTGTGCTTGGTCAACGTAAACGGCAGTCTTGCCCATATTGCCGAGAACGGACGTGAGCAGGGAGGCGAGATATTCGCAGGGGTAATGCGCTTTCAGATACGCGGTGCGATAGGAGGTGTAAGCGTACGCGGTCGCGTGGGATTTATTGAAGGCATAAGCGGCGAAGGAGGACATGGTATCGAAAATTTCGGTTGCGACATTCTCCGAGATGCCTGCCGCGAGCGCGCCATGGCAGACAACGTTTCCTTTTTCGTCCTTTTCACCGAAAATGAAGGCTTGGCGTTCGTTTTCCATTTCTTTTGCCTTCTTTTTCGACATGGCGCGGCGGATGATATCCGCTCTGCCGTAGGAAAAGCCTGCGATATCGCGGCAGATATTCATGACCTGCTCTTGATACAGGATACAGCCCGAGGTCTCGTCTAAGATTTTCGCAAGCTGTGGGCAGGAATATTGGATGTTTTCGGGATGCAGACGGTTTTCGAGAAATTGCGGAATGGAATCCATCGGACCCGGGCGATAGATGGAGATGGCAAGGATGATATCTTCCAGACACGCGGGGCGCATCTGCATGAGCATTTTTCGCATACCGCCCGATTCGAGCTGGAAAATGCCGTCTGTTTTGCCCGAGGAGATCAGCTCATAGGTCTTTTCATCGTCAAAGGGGACGCGACGAAGATCAAAATCCGGCTCGGAAAGGCGGATCTGCTTTTCCGTATCGGACATGATGGTGAGATATCGCAGACCCAAAAAGTCGAATTTGAGAAGTCCGAGCTTGGCGACGGTATCCATCGGAAATTGGGTGAGTGTCATTTCATCGTTGACCGCGATGGGAACGTATTCATGGACGGGGCGGTCTGTGATGACGATGCCAGCGGCGTGCGCAGAGGCATGACGGGGCATACCCTCGAGCGCTTTGGAAATATCAATGAGACGGCGAATGGATTCGTTATCGCGGTACATATCACCGAGCGAGCCCTCGAGTGCCTTTTCGATGGTGATGTGCAAGTCATTGGGAACGGCTTTTGCTACGGCATCCACGTCGGCATAACTCATGCCAAGCACGCGCCCGACGTCGCGGATGACTGCCTTTGCCGCGAGCGTTCCAAAGGTGGAGATGCCGCAGACGTGATCTCTGCCGTATTTTTCGGAAACGTATTCGATGACCTCGCCGCGGCGGTCATAGCAGAAGTCCGTATCAAAGTCGGGCATACTGACGCGCTCGGGGTTTAAGAATCGCTCGAACATTAAATTGTAATGAATGGAGTCCACGTCCGTGATGCCGACGAGATACGCCACAAGGCTTCCCGCGCCCGAGCCTCGGCCGGGACCGACGGGAATATTCTTGCTTTTCGCAAAGCGGATAAAGTCCGCGACGATGAGATAATATTCCGCATAGCCCATCTTGATGATGACGGAAAGCTCGTATTCGATGCGCTCGCGGTAGACGGCCTCCGTGTGTTCTGCATTGAAAAGAATCTCACCGCTTTTGATTTTTTCCTCAAAGCTTTCCATCGCAAGACGGCGGAGGTATATATCGGGCGCTTCGCCCGTATCGGGGTGAAAACGGGGGAGATAGAGGTTATCGAAATGAAAATCAAAGTTGCAGAGGTCGGCGATCTTTTGCGTGTTTTCGATTGCGCCCTCGTAAGCACCGAAAAGTGCTTCCATCTCCTCTTCGCTTTTCATGTAAAATTCATCGGTTTCAAAGCCAAACGGTCTGCCGTCAGCGATCTTATTGCCCGTTTGGATGCACATGAGAACAGCTTGCGTATCGGAATCGTTTCGTCTGAGATAGTGTACGTCGTTCGTTGCAACGAGCGGGATCCCCGTATCCTCGGAAAGTCGAAGAAGCTCGCGGTTGACTTCCTTTTGCTCTTCGATGCCGTGGTCCTGTATTTCAAGATAGTAGCTGTCTTCTCCGAAAAGCTCTCGCATGGAAAGGGCGTGCGCTTTTGCTTTTTCATAGTCGCCGTTTGCAAGCAGTCTCGGAATATATCCTGCAAGACACGCGGAAAGGCAGATGAGCCCCTCGTGATGCTCGGTGAGCAATTCCATATCGATGCGGGGCTTGGTATAGAAGCCCTCGGTGTAGGCTTTGGAGACCATATAGCAAAGGTTTTTGTAGCCCGTTTCGTTCTTGCAAAGCAGGACGAGATGGTAGCGCGTGCTGTCCGTTTCGTGGCGTTTATCGAAGCGAGAGCCTGCCGCCACGTAGACCTCGCACCCGATGATGGGCTTGACACCCTCGTTTTTGCAAGCGCGGTAAAAATCGACGACACCGTACATGGCACCGTGATCCG
This sequence comes from Eubacteriales bacterium, assembly GCA_045124015.1. Lineage (GTDB taxonomy): Bacteria > Bacillota > Clostridia > Oscillospirales > CAG-272 > QALR01. Next base: position 21,913 of record JBGVLA010000125.1, read on the forward strand.
TGATGGCGACTGCGGTCTGACCGAGCTCACGCGCACGGCGCGGAATATCGGTAACACGGCAAGCGCCGTCAAGAAGGCTGTATTCGCTATGCAAATGGAGATGGACGAACGGCATATTTTGACTTCCTTTCGGTTTATAATTTGGCTTCGGTTTGCTTGTTTTCTTCGTAAAAATGGTAAATCTTCTGCAAGCGCTTGCTTACTTGCGATTTGGAAATGGGCGGTTCTTCCATATCGGCAAGCTCCTGCAGGGTGAGCGTATCGTTATCAACGCGGTTCTGTGCTGTCGTGCGAAGCTCCAAGGGGAGCTTTTCAAAATCGCCGCTTTCCATCAGCGCACGGATGGCGTCGACGTAAATACCTGCGGTGTTGACGGTCTTCGTGAGGTTTGCCATATCGAAATTCTGTTTGCGGTTGACCTCGTTGTTTTTTTCGCGGAGCATTTTGGCGTTGATGACCTCAAAGGCTTCTTTTTTTGCGCCTATGTAAGAGAGAAAATAATGTACGCTTTCCGCATCGCGGAAATAGATGATCTGATTGCCGCGGCGAACGGAGAGCTTGGGCAGACGGAAATGGAGCGTCAGCGCCGTTGCGGCATCGCAAGCGAGGTCGGGACTTGCCGTGGAAAGCTCAAGACGCGGCTTTTCGGGGGGATTGACGAAGCCCGAAACGAGAAACGCGCCGCGGAAAAAATGGTCGTCGCATTTGGAGCAGCGGAAGATATCCTTGAGGTTTTCTCCGTGTTGCATGACGATATCGTAAACGGCCTTGAAGTCCTCGCCCGAGAGTGTATTTTTGTAGACTGTGCCTACTTTTTTTGTGGTAACCGTCGCGCCTGCGATCTCCTTAAAAAGACGGGCGTAGGCTTCGGATACCTCGATGGTCTCCGTTTGGAACACGCAGGTGTTTTCGTCCGTAAACGTGGAAAAACGGAACATTCCTGCGAGCATCGCATGACGGCAACAATCCTTGCCGGGGGCTTTTTCGGCAAGCTTGATTTTGGTTTCACTGGAAAATGACATTTCGATTTTTTACCTGTTTCTATTTATGGTTGGATATGGATAACTTCTGTTTCAAGATAAACGCCGAACGCTTTCATGACCTCGGCGCGGATATATTCAATGAGAGAGAGGACGTCGCGCGAGGTCGCACCGCCGCGGTTGATGATAAATCCCGCGTGCTTTTCGGAGACCTCGGCACCGCCGATGCGATGGCCCTTGAGTCCGCATTGTTCGATGAGAGCGCCTGCAAAGTGGCCCTCGGGGCGCTTAAAGACGCTTCCTGCACTCGGAAATTCGAGCGGTTGCTTTTCTTTTCTCGCCGCCATGCGATCTTCACAAAGCTTTTTGATCTCTTCAGCATCTCCTTTTTTCAAAGAGAAACGTGCGGAAAGCACGATCTCTCCGCTTTTTTGATAGATGCTCTTTCTGTATGAAAAGCTGTGCTCCTCGAGCGGACGCGCGGCGATACCGTTTTCACCGTAATAGGTGCTTTCGGTAAGGGTGCATGCAATCTCCGAGCCGTATGCGCCGGCGTTCATATAGACTGCGCCGCCGACTGTGGCAGGGATGCCATATGCAAATTCCAGACCCGAAAGGCCGCGGCGAGCCGCTTCTCCTGCGATGGCGGTGAGCGATGCGCCTGCATCCGCTTCGACGAAATCTTCGCCCCATTGAACGGTTTTCATAGCGGTCGTAAAGATGACAAGTCCGCGGAAGCCTGCGTCGTCAAAAAGCATATTGGATGCATGACCGACGACAAGTGTTCTTATGTTTTTTTCTTTTGCAAGGGCAAGCAGAGAAGCAAGCTCCTCTTTTGTGCGCGGAAATGCCGCAAGGTCAGCAGGGCCTCCGATCTTGAAAGAGGAATGCTTGGCAAGAGGGAGGTTTTCTTGGATGATGGTGTTAAATTTTTCTTTTATGGTCTGCATAGGCATACTACTCCATTTTATCATTCTCCTATCATTATATCAAAAAAATCTGAAAAAAGATAGGGATTTTATATTTTTTATGAAAAAATTATTGACTTTTTGTACTTGCGGTGTTAAAATAAAATTGTTCCAAACGGAACAGTTTTATGAATGTTTGGTGGTGAAGCCATGGAAGAACGAAACGGGTTTTTGAATACGCTCCGTGAAACAAGGATTTTTCGCAATATGTCCGAAAAGACGGAAGAGATCCTTCTTTCTCTTTCTGAAAATGAATTCGCGGCAGGCGATATGATCGCGGACGGAGCAGAAAATGCGTCTCTTGGCGTTCTTCTTTCGGGAAAAGCCGCTATCTACGGCCGCGACAGCGGAAAGAGAGTTTTGCTCAATCGCATAGAAAAAGCTTCTGTGTTTGATGCGGCGACGGTCTTCTTTTCCGAAAGGGGAACGGTCAGTGCGGTCGTTGCCAAAACGAAATGCCGCGTGCTTTTCATAGAACGCTCCATCTTGGAAACAATAATCGAAAGCGACCCAAATGTTGCACACGATTATATCATTTTTCTGTCGGATAAGATATGCTTTTTGAATCGAAAGATTATTGCTTTTACCGCGAAAAACGCGGATGCGGCGCTTTCGAGATTTCTTCTTGACAGCGCAGAAAAGAGCGATATCGTTTCGGTCAATATGACAAGGATCGCATCCACGCTCGACATCGGCAGGACCACGCTTTACCGCGCGGTGGACGCCCTTGAAAAGGATGGTTGCATCGCTTATGACGGCAGGGAGATGCGGATCTTGGACCGCGAAAAGCTCGAATCCAAGGCAAAAGACTGATTTTTTGAAAAGAAAGGACACAGTATCATGAAAAAAATTCTCGCACTTTTTCTTGCTCTTTGCATGGTGTTTGCGCTTGTCTCCTGCAATGACACGCCTGAAAATCCCGACGTTACCATTCGCGCGACCGTCATGAAGGGCCCGACCGGCATGGGTATGTCCAAGCTTATGAAGGACGATGCAAACGACACCTCCAAAAACGATTACGAATTCACCGTCGCGGCTTCTCCCGATGAGGCGAGAAACGCGCTGATCGCCGGCACGACCGATATCGCGGCGCTTCCCGTAAACCTTGCGGCGGTTCTTTATAATAAGGGCGTTGATATCAGCTTCGTTGGTATCAATACGCTCGGCGTTCTCTATATCCTCGAAAACGGCAACACCATCACCTCTGTGGAAGACCTCCGCGGTAAGACCATTTACGCGACAGGTCAGGGCTCCACACCGCAGTATATCCTCGAATACCTTCTGACAAAGAACGGTATCGACCTTGAAAACGATATCACCATCGAATATATCGCAGAGCACGCTGAGCTTGCAACCAAGCTCGCAACAGGCGACGCGGCGATCGGTATTTTGCCCGAACCCAACGTAACCTCTGCGCTTTCTGCGGCAAAGCAGAACGGTAACACAGAGCTTCGCATTGCGCTGGACGTAACCGAAGAATGGGAAAAATTCGGTGAGGGTGAGCTTTGTCAAGGCTGTATCGTCGTTACCAATAAGTTCAAAAACGAGCATCCCGAGCAGTATGCGAAATTCCTTGAGGAATACGCGGCATCTGCGGAATACGTTGTAACCGAGATCGACGCGGCATCCGAGATCATTGCGGAATTCGGCATCATCCCGAAGGCGCCTCTCGCAAAGCAGGCGATCCCGAATGCCAATATCTGCTTCATCGACGGTGAGGACGGCATTGCCTATATGAAGAGCGTTTTGAACGTGCTTTACAATGCAAATCCTGCTTCTGTCGGCGGTAAGCTTCCCGACGATGCGTTCTATGGCGAATGATAAAGTAAAGTCTGTCATCCGGGGCACGATCTGCTTCGTGTTCTGGATGGCGGTCTGGTATATTCTTTCGGCGGCGCTCGGACGTGCACTTGTGCTTCCGACGCCGTTTGCCGTTTTGAAGAAACTGGTCTCGCTTTTGCCGACTTCGGATTTTTGGCTTGCGTGTGCGGGGTCTATTGCCCGTATCTTCGTGGGACTTATTGCCGGTATTCTTGGCGGCGTTGCGCTTGCTTCTCTTTGTGCGGCAAGCAAACTCATGAATGCGATATTTTCTCCTCTCGTTTCCGTGATCAAGGCGACGCCTGTGGCATCCATCATCATTCTCATGCTTTTTGTGATGGCAAAGGGTGCCGTGCCGATGGTGGCGGCGCTTCTCATGGTCATTCCCATCGTGTTTGGAAATGTGAAAAAGGGTATCGCATCCGTTCCGGGGGATCTTTCCGAGGTCGCCCATGTGTATGATTTCGGCTTTGGCAAACGTATGAAATATCTCGTTTTGCCATCTGTTTTTCCGTATTTTTCAGCGGCTTGTCGTTCTGCGCTCGGACTTGCATGGAAGGCGGGCATTGCGGCGGAGGTCATCTGCTATCCCAAGCATTCCATCGGTGCAAACCTCAACAACGCGAAGGTCTATCTTGAAAGCGCGGAGCTTTACGCTTGGACGATCGTGGTCATCGTCATCAGCGTCCTCATCGAAAAGGGCGTGGTCTCGCTTCTTGACCTTGCTATGAAAAAGGGAGGTGTCTCGCATGCTGAAGCTTTGTAATATCACGAAATCATTCGGAGAAAAGCGTGTGCTTTCGGACGCTTCACTTTCTCTCAAAAAGGGAGACTTGGCGGTGCTTTCCGGTATGTCGGGCGGCGGCAAAACGACGCTTCTTCGCATTGCGGCAGGACTTGAAAAAGCGGATGCAGGCTTTGTGGAAAAGAACGGAACGCTTGCTGTTGTCTTTGCGGAGGCGAGGCTTTTTCCGTCGGTCAGCGTTCTGGAAAACATATGCGCCGTCATGAAGGGCGACAAAAAGGAAAATGCCAAAAAAACGGAAAAGCTGCTCGAAATGTTGGGGCTTTCGGATGCTTCTCGTTTGTATCCCCGTGAGCTTTCGAGCGGTATGGCTGCGCGTGTATCCATCGCGCGTGCGCTTGCTTTTGATGCGGATATCTACCTTTTGGATGAGCCGCTCAAAAGCCTTGACGGGGAACTCAAGGTGCAGGTCATGCATGAGTTGAAAACATTTTTTGAATCCAAAACAGTGCTTATGATCAGCCACGATGAGGCGGAAGCCGAAACGATGGCAACGGTGCGATATAAGCTTACGGATGGTATTCTCAAGAGAATAGAAAAAGACGAACCTTGATTTTCGGGTTCGTCTTTTTCATATGTGTGAATATTAAGTTAAAATTTTTCCGAAATCGGTTCAGAAAATGGAGGTTTAGGGTTGCTTTTTTTTAGATGTTATTATATAATTATATTAACAGAACTATACCTTTCTCGCAAATGTCTGAAAATGATATGGATCACCGCATACGAATGCCGGGAACGATTTCGTTTTCGGCGCTTTTCACGGCTTTTGCGGATGCTCAAAAGGTGTATTTTTGAAAAGCGGATGCTTTCAAGGGCTTCCGCGTCGCGTCAAACTCTTATATTCCCGAAGAGGGAACTGCGTGTTCGATGAAACTTCAAAAAACAAGAGCTCGGCAATCTCTTAATCAGCATACCCCGGCATAGACATATTTTTTTGTAGGTCAAGTACGCAAATACATTTTTACATAGAAAACGAAAGGCAGGAATTCTTATGCTCAAGAAAAAAGAATGTATCGCAATGCTTCTTGCAGGCGGACAAGGAAGCCGTCTGTATACCCTCACGGAAAAGACAGCAAAACCCGCTGTTCCTTTTGGGGGTAAATACCGTATTATCGACTTCCCGATGTCAAACTGCGTCAATTCCGGTATTGACACGGTCGGTGTTTTGACCCAGTATCAACCTCTTGTTTTGAATGAATATATCGGCAATGGTCAGCCGTGGGATCTGGACCGTACGCACGGCGGTGTTACCGTTCTTTCTCCTTACGAAGCAAAGGGCGGAAAGGACTGGTATCGCGGTACCGCCAATGCGATCTACCAGAATCTCACCTTTATCGAACGCTATTCTCCCGAATATACGCTGATCCTCGGCGGCGACCACATCTACAAGATGGATTACAGCAAGATGCTCGCTGAACATAAGAAGAACGGCGCGGACTGCACCATCGCGGTTCTCGAAGTTCCCATGGAGGAGGCAAGCCGCTTCGGTATCCTCAATACCGACGAAAACAACAAGATCTACGAATTTGAAGAAAAACCCAAGCAGCCTAAGAGCAATAAGGCTTCTATGGGTATCTACATCTTCACGACAGAGGTCCTCAAAAAGTACCTCATCGAAGACGAAGCAGATCCGAATTCTTCCAACGACTTCGGTAAGAATATCATCCCGAACATGCTGAACGACGGCATGAAGATGTATTCCTATACGTTTGACGGCTACTGGAAGGACGTTGGTACGCTCACCAGCCTTTGGGAAGCGAACATGGATATCCTCGGCAAGAACCCGACGTTCAATCTTTACGACCGCAAATTCCGTATCTTCTACCGCCACAATGCTTTGCCGCCGCACCGCGTAGGCGAAGATGCAAAGGTGAAGAACTCGATGCTCACAGAAGGCTGTGTGATCGACGGCACGGTTGAAAATTCCGTTCTTTCCAACGGCGTTGTCGTGGAAAGAGGTGCTGTTGTTAAGGATTCCGTTATCATGAGCGGCGCGAAGATCTGCGCAGACGCAAAGGTCGAATACGCGATCATCGACAGCGATACCGTTGTCGGCGCAGGCTGTCAGCTCGGCGAAGCAAAGGAAACACAGAAGCTTCTCGTTCTCGGCGGCGGTATGAACATTCCCGCGGGAACAACACTGAAGGGCGGCGACGTGATCGACGCCAAAAACCTCAAAGATTATATCGGTTAAGGGAGGACACGGACAATGAAAGTAGATGGAATTATTTTTTCGAATATTCACGATCATAATATCTCGGAGCTTACGAGAATCCGTACGCTTGCGTCCGTTCCGTTCGGATGCCGCTACCGTCTGATCGACTTCCCGCTCTCCAATATGGTAAACTCCAATATCACGAATGTGAATGTCATTACCCATTACAATTACCATTCTTTGATGGACCATATCGGAACCGGTAAGGACTGGGATCTTGCTCGCCGTTCCGGCGGTGTTAAGATGCTGCCTCCTTATATTACAGGCTACGCAAATCCCACAAACTCTCTTTACAATACGAGACTCGAAGCGCTTAAGAGCGTAAACTATTCGATCTCTCAGATGACCTCCGATTACGTCGTAATGTCTGACTGTAACGTGATCTGCAATATCGATCTCAATGACATGATCAACGATCATATTACAAGCGGCGCAGACGTTACCTTGGCGGTCAAGCGCATGGAGCTCACACCTCAGTTTGCGAAGGAAAATACGCTTATTTTCTCCAGCCGCGAGGGAAGAGTTACCGATATGCTTCCGTATCCCACGAATTTCTTCGGTGGTGCGGACGTTAACCTCAATATTCTCGTCATCAACCGTCAGTACTTGCAGGAGTGCGTACGCGACGCCGTTGCTCATGGCTACACCAGCATGACACGCGATATCTTCATCAAGAATCTCCCGCACCGCAATTTCCGTATTTACAGATACGACGGTTACTTCGCTTGCATTTCCTCTTTCGAAGATTATTTCAAGCACAATCTTCAGCTCATTGAGGATCAGGATATGTTCAATTCTCTCTTCAATGTTGAAGACAGACCGATCTTCACAAAGGTCCGTAACTCCGCTCCTACATATTACGGAGATGCTTCCAGCGTGAAGAATTCCTTGATCGCAGACGGCTGTACCATCGAGGGCACGGTTGAAAACAGTATTTTGTTCCGCGGTGTTAAGGTTGGTAAGGGCGCTGTTGTTAAGAACAGTATCCTCTTCCAGGATACCATCATCGGTGAAAACGGATCCGTGAATTACACGCTCTGCGACAAGAACGTTGTGATCCGCGATAACGTTACGATTTCGGGACACACCACATTGCCCCTTTATGTAGACAAGGGTAAGATGGTTTAAGATCTGACGAAAAAGCAAGGCTGGAGGGTTTCCACCCTTCAACCTTGCGTGTTTATGTTACAACAAATTATACCAATAAATTGTAAATATTAGAAAGGAAAGGACATATACTATGAAAAAGATTTTATATGCAGGCGCAGAGGTCATGCCTTTTGCTGCGACCGGCGGTCTTGGCGACGTTCTCGGTTCTCTTCCTGCTGCTGTAAAACGCAAAAATCCTGATTGCGACGTTCGCGTTGTGATGCCCCTTTACGGACAGATCAAGGCGGAATGGCGTGAGAAGATGACTTTTGTAAAGTATCTCATGGTTCCGCTTGCTTGGCGCAGTCTTTACTGCGGTATTTTTGCTCTTGAAAAAGACGGCGTTACCTTCTATTTCCTCGATAACGAATATTATTTTAAGCGCAATGCGCTTTATGGTAGCTACGACGATGCAGAACGCTTTGCATTTTTCTCCGTTGCCATCCTTGAAATGATGCGCGTGCTGAATTTCTATCCGGACGTTCTTCATGCAAACGACTGGCAGACTGCACTTACCGTGATCAAGCTGAAGGGCGTTTACCAGAACCGTCCCGAATACAGAGGCATCAAAGCCGTATATACCATTCATAACATTGAATATCAGGGTGTTTACAGCAAAGAGATCCTCGGCGACGTTTTCGACCTTCGCAGCGAAGATGCCAACATCGTGGACTATAACGGCGCGCTCAACCTGACAAAGGGTGCTGTCGTTTGCGCGGATTACGTTACGACTGTAAGCCCGAATTACGCAAAAGAGATCCAGACGGAAACCTATTCCTGCGGACTTCACCATATTCTTCGTGAATATGCGTATAAGATCGACGGTATCGTAAACGGTATCGACTACGATTATTACAATCCTCAGGAAGACCCCGATATTCCGAATGCATTCTATTGGAGAGCACTTTCCGGTAAGAAGAAGAATAAAGAAGCACTTCAGAAGCAGTTTGGCCTTGACGTGAACCCTGATGTTCCCGTGATCGCCATGATCTCCAGAATGGCTTCTCACAAGGGCTTTGACCTCGTTCTTTCTATCTTTGACGAGCTCATGCAGGATGACGTTCAGTTCATTCTTCTCGGCACAGGCGAGCCGCAGTACGAAGCATTCTTCAGCGAAGCGGCAAAGCGTTACCCCGGCAAGGCTTCCGTAAACCTTACCTACAACCGTGCGCTTTCCAAGATCATTTACGCGGGCTCTGATATCTTCCTTATGCCCTCTAAGAGCGAGGCTTGCGGCCTTTCTCAGATGATCGCTTCCCGCTATGGTTCCGTTCCGGTAGTCCGCGAGACAGGCGGTCTTTTTGACACCATCAAGCCCTACGGACCTGACCGCAGCGGTAACGGTTTCACGTTTGCATCGTATAATCCTTATGATATGCTTCATGTCATTCGAGAAGCAGAGGGTCTCTATCAGGACAAAGATAACTGGAAGGCTCTCGTTAAAAAAGTCATGCGCGTAGACTTCTCTTGGGATGGCTCCGCAGACAAATATATTGCTTGCTATGAAAAGCTTCTCTAATCCTATATAATATATAGATACATTAGAGCGGTATGCAAGCGTATACCTATCTCATTCATTCACAATCAAAAAGGAAATTTAAAATGGATCAGTTCACATACAACAGAAATTTTACTCATGAGGACGTGAAAGAGATCTTGGAAAGCAAAATTTCCAGATATTTTGGCGTCCGCCCCGAAGAAGCGACAAAAGCCCAGATCTACAAAGCGGTTATCCTGACGGTTAAGGATATTTTAACAGAGAAACGTTCCGCTTTCCGCCGTTCTGCGAAAAAGCAGAGTGCAAAACGTGTATATTACATGTGCATGGAATTTTTGATCGGACCTTCTTTGAAAAATAACCTCCGCAACCTCGGTCTTGACGAAGCTTATGCTGCTGCTGTCAAGGAACTCGGTTGCGATATCGAAGAGCTTTACGAAGCAGAACCCAATCCGGGTCTCGGCAACGGCGGTCTCGGCCGTCTTGCGGCTTGCTTTATGGACTCCTTGACCACTCTTGATTACAACGCTACAGGCTTCTCCCTTTGCTACGAATACGGTCTTTTCAAGCAGAAGATCATCGAAGGCAACCAGGTTGAAATGCCCGATGTTTGGCTTCCCGGCTCTGAAGGCTGGCTCGTTCCCCGTACAGATAAGACATTCTCCGTTCGTTTCGGCGGTAGAATCCTTGAAGAATGGGACAACGGCAGCCTCAAGATCACACACGTGGATTACGATGAAGTACAGGCGGTTCCTTACGACATCATGATCTCCGGTTATAACTGCGAAGCCGTAAACAACCTCCGTCTCTGGAAGGCACAGGATATTATGAACTTCAATATGAAGCTCTTTACACAGGGTCAGTACATGCGCGCTGTTGAACAGAACACAAACGCAGAATCCCTTACCAAGCTCCTTTACCCCTCTGACGACCATATGGAAGGTAAGATCCTTCGTCTCAGCCAGCAGTATCTCCTTGTTTCCGCATCCTTGCAGAACATTCTTGCAGACCACCTCGCACAGTACGGCACACTCGCAAACTTCGGCGAAAAGAACTGCATCCACATCAACGATACTCACCCTGCGCTCTGCATTCCCGAGCTTATGAGAATCTTTATGGATATCTATTCCTTCTCTTGGGAGACCGCGTGGGAATTGGTTACCAAGGTTGTTTCTTACACCAACCACACCGTTATGCCTGAAGCGCTTGAATGCTGGAACGAAGACCTCTTCCGTCTCCGTCTTCCCAGAATCCACAACATCGTTTGTGAGATCAACAGACGCTTCTGCGCTGACCTCTGGAATCTCTATCCCGGCGACTGGGATAGAATCTCCCGTATGTCTGTCATCGGTAACGGTCAGGTTCGTATGGCGAACCTCAGCGTTGTCGGTTCTCATACCGTAAACGGCGTTGCAAAGCTTCACTCTGAAATCCTCAAGGAGACCATCTTCCACGATTTCTACAAGGCAGAGCCCGAAAAGTTTACAAACGTAACCAACGGTATTGCCCACAGACGTTGGCTTTGCTATTCCAACCCGAGTCTCGCAAAGCTTCTTGACGAGACCATCACACCCGCATACCGCAAGAACCCCGAGACCCTTTCTGAATTTGCAAAATATGCAACAGATGCACAGGTTGTGGAAGCGGTTCGCGCGATCAAGCACGAAAACAAAGAAAGATTTGCAAAGTGGCTTGAAAACCGTGCGGGCGTTAAGCTTGATACACATTCTATCTTTGATACACAGGTAAAGCGTATCCACGAATACAAGCGTCAGCTTCTCAACGTTCTCAAGATCGTTGCGCTTTATGACGAGATCAAGACAAACCCGAACGCGGATATTGCACCCCAGACATTCATCTTCGGCGGTAAGGCTGCTTCCGGTTATTATATGGCAAAGGATATCATCCGCCTCATCTGGAACCTTGGCCGCGAGATCGAAAACGATCCCGTTGCCCGCGAAAAGATCCGCGTTGTTTTCCTTGAAGACTACAACGTAAGCACCGCTGAGGTCCTCATGCCCGCGACCGATATTTCCGAGCAGATCTCTCTTGCAGGTAAGGAAGCGAGCGGTACAGGCTGCATGAAGTTTATGATCAACGGCGCGATGACCATCGGTACTCTCGATGGCGCGAACGTAGAAATGGCTGCTGCTGTCGGCAAGGATAACATCTATATCTTCGGTCTTACCGTAAAGGAAGTCGAAGATCTTTGGAAGAGCGGTTATTCTGCAATGGCTTACTATTCCTCCAATGCGAAGCTCAAGGCTGTTGTTGATCGCATTGCAAGAGGCTTCAACGGCGAAAGCTTTGCCAATATCGCAAACTACTTCCTCACAGGTAACTATAGCGTGGCAGACCCCTATATGTGCCTTGCTGATTTTGATTCTTATTACAGAACCTACAATAACTGTGTTTCGGATTACAAAGACCGCGCGGCTTGGACCTCCAGAGCGATCCTCAATATCGCTGCCGCAGGATACTTTGCTTCTGACCGCAGTATCCGTGAATATGCGGAAAACATTTGGAATCTTGAACAAGTAACGGAGTAAGACCTTTATGGCTGGATTTTCGCGATTCGGAGCCGCGTGCAAGCGGCTGGAAGATAAATATTTGAACGGAACTTGCGTAACAGAGCGCGGCGCCTTTGAGTGCCACGATTCTGTGGAGTTTTTGATCACGGTTCCGGACACGACGATCGGCGCGGTCATGGAATTGGTTTCCGATGCTACGGGGGAAGTGAAACGCTTCCCCCTAAAGCAGGCCGGCGAACGATTTGCTGTTACCATTCCCATGTCGACTATTTGCGACGGGGAAGAGCACGGTCTTTATTATTATAAATACCGTATCTTTACCGAAATGGGGTATTTCGATCTTTTGCGAAGAGAATATGATTTCTCTCAATGTTGGGGGCAAGCGAGCGGAAAAAAAGGCGATTTTCAATTGCTGATCTATAAAAAACGCGAAAAGCTTCCGACTTGGCTTTACGGTGGTATTTTCTATCAGGTCTTTCCGGACCGTTTCTTCGGTGCAGGTGTGAATCCTGTGAAGGAGAATGCCGTTTTATGCAAGGATCCGAAAAAATTCCCGAATCTGATGCGCGTAAAGGCAAACAACGATAAAAATAATCTGTTTTATGGCGGAGATCTGCAGGGCGTTGCGGAAAAATTGGATTATCTTGCTTCTCTCGGCGTTTCCTGCCTCTATTTGAATCCGATCTTTGAATCCAATTCCAATCATAAATACAATACGGCTGATTATAGCCGCATCGACGAGATGCTGGGCGGCGAGGAAGCTTTCAAAACGCTTCTCGCAGAAGCCAAAAAACGCGGTATTGCTGTGATCTTGGATGGCGTTTTTAATCATACGGGCAGCGACAGCATCTATTTTAATAAGAACGGAAACTATCCTTGCGTCGGTGCGATCCAATCTGAAAAATCGCAATATTCCAAGTGGTTTACGTTTTTCCATTATCCCGATTCCTATGAATCGTGGTGGGGAATCGATACGCTTCCTCGCGTTCGTTCGGATGAAGCCTCTTACAGAGAGTTTTTGTTTGGCGAAAAGGGGATCGTGAGACGCTATACACGAATGGGCATCGACGGCTGGCGTCTTGACGTTGCCGACGAGCTTTCCGATGCGTTTCTTGCTGAGCTTTCCAAAACGGTGCTGGAGGAAAATCCGCATGCAGTCGTGGTTGGCGAAGTTTGGGAGGATGCAACGACGAAGATCTCTTATGGCGTTCGCAAAAAATATTTCCATGGCGGAGAGCTTGATTCCGTCATGAACTATCCGATGCAAAAGGCGATCATCAAATATTTGACAGCGGGTGATTACGCGCATTTTATGCGTACGCTCGAATCTATTTACGGCAATTATCCGCCGGAGATGGCAAATGCACTGATGAATCTGCTGGGTACGCACGATACGGAAAGAATCCTCACGATGCTTGGCGACACGGAGGTCGCAAAGCTTCCTTACGAAAAGAAAGCGGGTTACCGTATGCCTCTCGCACAGCGTGAGCGTGCGGTCAAGCGTCTTCGCCTTGCAGTTGCGATCCAAATGTCCATTCCCGGCGTTCCCAGTATTTACTATGGCGACGAAGCAGGACTTGAGGGTTATAAAGACCCCTTCTGTCGTTTGCCGTATCCATGGGGCGAAGAGGATGAGGAGCTTCTTGCTTTTTATCGTTCGATCACGAAGGCGCGCCGTGCGGAAAAGATCTTTGCGGATGGTGCGGTCTCGTTTGTTTACGCGGATGCGGATATTTTGTGCTATGAGCGCCATCGCCGCGGCGAAATGATCGTGGTGCTGATCAATCGTGGGCATGACATCTATGAGTTCCACGCGGATTGCAAGGGAAAAGACATTGTAAGCGGTGTGGAAAGCCGCGAATTCATGATCGGAGCGGAATCCTTTGCTTGGATCAAGCTTCCCGACGGTGTGGACTATAACGTGTTCGTTACCATTCAAAAAAATAAAAAATGAAAAAATGTTTTGTGATGATGGCGGTGCTTTTGCTTCTTTGTTCGTCTTGCGTCGGCGAAAGTGATTTCGTCGTGGATCTGAACGAAGAAACGACAACGTTTTTCTTCGAGGAACGGGCGGAAGTCTTCGTTATCATCAATAAAAATTCAAAAATATTTCATCTGGATGCGGATTGCATATATCTTTCGCGCATGATGGATGAGAACCGCATGGAGCTTACGGTGGAGACACTCGAAAAGCTTTTGCTGCATGGATATCAGCCATGCAGCCGATGTGCGGAAGAAAATATCATATTAAAAGACATTTTGCCTTGACTTTGAAATAAGAAAGGAATGTTAAACAATGATGAAAGAATTTAATTTCGGCGGCAAGAAAGTTCGCCTTATCGCTTATGCTGACCGCATTATCCGCGTTCAAGCAGGCGAAACGCTTGCGGAATCTCTTTTTGACCGCTACAATCTTTTGCGCAAGCCCGACGAAAACGTAGGTTCCGATATCGAAAACGGTGTTGCTGTGGACGGTCTTTCCGTAACCTATGCAGACGGCATCGTTACCTTCAAAACTGACCGCGTAACACGCACGGTTGATCTTGCGACTCCCGAAACGGATGCGATCAAAGAATATTTCAATACAGAACTGAACGGTATGCGTCCTTCTCCGAAGCAGATCATCGGTGAAGATGCAAAGCGCAGCTACGGTACGGTGGACTTCCAGCAGAATCCCAAATATTTCACTGTCCGCGGTATTGAAGACGAACGCTTCTATGGTCTCGGTGCAGCCAATACCGACCGCCTTGTTTTGAATGGCAAGACTTATCTCCAGCGTGTTGTATATCAGAGCAATGAAATGCCCGTTCCTTTCGTGATGACAAAGGCCGGCTACGGTGTTCTTTGTAACTCCACATGGTGGCATGGCGTTGACGTTTGCGCAAAGAACGCAGACGAGATCATTTGGTATCTCCCCGACGGCGAAGTAGACTTCTTCCTCTTTGCGGGCGATAGCCTTACCGATCTTTTGGAACGCTTTACATACATCACAGGACGTCCTGCGCTTCTTCCGAAGTGGGCTCACGGTCTGGCGTTCCTCGATCAGTATACCGCTGACCAGTATGAAGTTATGAGAAATGCGGCTGAGTTCCGCAAGCAGGGTCTTCCTTGCGACTCCATCAGCTTGGAACCCGGCTGGATGGAAAAACGCTACGACTTTTCTGTTAACAAGAAATGGAGCAACGGTCCTCGCGGCAAGTTCCTGATCGAAGAATGGGCGAGAAGCAAGGAATACGGCAATGTCAACCCGAATTTCTTCACCGCGGCGCTCGAACGCTACGGCTTCAAGCTCCATCTCTGGCTCTGCTGTGAGCATGACTTCACCGCAGAAGAAGAACGCAGAATCGGCAATGAAGTTGCTCCTGAGATTCCCGATTGGTTTGATCACCTCAAGGCATTCATGAATGACGGCGCATCTTCCTTCAAGCTTGACCCCTGCCATACCGTTGACAATGCCGATGAAGGCAGAATCTACGCAAACGGCAAGGGCGATCCCGAAATGCACAACCTCATTCAGACCATCTTCATGCGCGATATGGCGAGAGGCTCCTCTGAATACACGGGCAAACGTGCAATGCACCATTACTGCGGCGGTTATACGGGTGCAGGTGCTTACTGTGCTTCCAATACAGGCGACAACGGCGGCGGTCTTTCCACACTTGCGTGGACGCTCAGCTGTGGTATGTCCGGTATCTCCAACCTCACCTGCGATATGGATATCTTCAAAAAAGACGGTCTCCACTATTGCTTCTTTACCGCTTGGTGTCAGCTCAACAGCTGGTACGGCTTCTCTCATCCTTGGTGGGCAGGAGAAGAAATGGAACCCATCTTTGCATTCTACGATAAGCTTCGTTATCGTTTGCTTCCTTATATATATAGCACCGCGATCAAGGCGAACATGACAGGTATGCCTGTTTGCCGTGCGATGCCTCTTATCTGCGAGGATGAAGAGGTTCAGGACTCCATCTGCCAGTATATGTTCGGTGAAAACTTCCTCGTTGGTGCGTTCTCCGATGAGATCTATCTCCCCGCCGGCAGCACATGGATCGATTACTGGACGGGTAAGACCTACGCAGGCGGTCAGACGATGAAGGTGGATATCCCCGCGAACCGCGGCGGTTCTCTCTTCGTTCGCGGCGGCGCGATCATCCCGACCGACGAACCCAAACAGCATACAACTCCCGGCGATACCAAGCACATCATCCTTGAAATGTATCCGAGCGGCGCTTCTTACTATGACTTCTACGAAGACGACGGTGAAACCCTCGAATATAAGGATGGCAAGCGCGCTCTCACCAGAATTTCCATGGTGGAAGCTGACGGTGTTTGCGATATCGGCATTACCGACCGTGAAGGTGAATTCAAGGGCATCGGTGAACGCGTGTATACTGCTCGCGTGTTCGCAGAAAAGGCTCCTAAGAGTGTTACCGTTGCAGGTGCACCCGTTGAATTTGAATATGACGGTCAGTATATAACCTTTGAACTCGGAGACGCGAAAGAGGCTTCGATCGTTCTTGGTTGATTTTTGAAAGGATAGGTAGATCGAATGATTGAACTTACGAAAACCAGCGTCATGAATTTGGAAAACGCCATCCGCGGCGCGCGTAATCCGATGAACAGCTGGGCGAAAAGCGACAGCGCTTATGACGAGGATGGCAATTATGTCCTCGGGGAAAATGACATTGGGCTTGGTATGCGTCTTTGCCGTGCGGGAAGCGATCACCGCAAATTTATCAGACAGATTTTCGTCAGTGTCGATATTTTGGCTCCGCTCTATTGGTGGAAAGAATTTGACACCTATAAGGTGGGTACGGTTGCCAATTCCACAAGTACAATGCACAAGATTCAAGCGAAATCTTTTTCCAGAGACGATTTTTCTCATGACCACATGAGCGAGACAGCCCTTCGCTGTCTCGACTCGGTCATTGCGTGCCTGGAAGAACAGAGACTGCAGTTCCTTGAAACCAAGGAGAAGTCTTATTGGTATGATATGATCCAGCTTTTGCCGTCGAGCTATAATCAGCTGAGAACCGTAACACTGAGTTATGAGGTCCTTACAAACATCTACTACGCGAGACGTTTCCATAAGCTTGACGAATGGCACACGCTTTGTGCTTGGATCGAATCGCTTCCTTATGCGAAAGAGTTTATTCTCTCTCTTGATGAAAAGGGTAGAGAGTGATTGTTAAGAAAGGTGAATCGATATGGAAAATAGAATTACAGGCGAAGAATATCTTGCGTTTACAAAAGCAAGCAAGGATCGCCGTATGGAATGGTTCCGAAACGCTCGTTTCGGTATGTTCATTCATTATGGACTTTTTTCTTCCCACGGTATGGGCGAATGGGCTCAGGTTTGGGAAAATATTAAAATTTCCGATTATGAAAAGCTCGCGTCTGCGTTTTGCCCGAAGGAGGGCTGCGCTGATGAATGGTGCCGTCTTGCCAAGGAATCGGGCGCGAAATACGCCGTTCTTACAACACGTCATCACGAAGGCTTTTCTCTTTGGGATTCCAAGGTGAATCCCTTCAACTCCGTCAACTACGGTCCTCACCGCGATATCGTTCGTGAATTCGTTGACGCGTGCCGTAAATATGACCTGAAAATCGGTCTTTATTCCTCTCTCATGGATTGGCGTCATCCCGATGCGTGGAAGTGCATGACGGACGAGGACGCGCGCGCGCGTTTTACAAAATATATTGAAGATATGAACGTTGAGCTTCTTTCGAACTATGGCAAGATCGATATCCTTTGGTACGATATGCCGTGGCCTCGTATGAGCGCAAAAAATTGGGATTCCGTGAACCGTAACTATAAGCTCAGACAGCTTCAGCCCGATATCCTCATCAACAACCGCAGCCGTATGGCAGAGGATTTCTTCACACCCGAAGATGCCATCAAAGCGGAGGACGATGCAGATTGGGAAGCTTGCATGACCTTCAACGGTTTTTCGTGGGGTTATGTAGATGAAGAACAGATCATTCCGTATTCTTATTCTGCAAATCAGATCGTTCGTATGCTCCGCAAGTGCGCGGGCGCAGGCGGCAATCTGCTTCTCAACATCGGCCCGAAGGCGGACGGTACGGTCCCTGCGGAAGCGCTCGACCCCTTGAAGCGCGTCGGTGGTTGGCTTGCTGAAAACGGCGAAGCAGCTTATGGTCTTAAAAAGAAATTCAGCGGTTGGTATTGCGGTGCAAACAACGTAACGGAATGTACCGTTTCCACAGATGACAAAACGGTCTATGCGTGGAACTACATCTGGCCCTCCTCGGGTGAGATGGTGTTTGGTGGTTACATCAATGCGCCGAAGAAGATCACGCTTCTTTCCACCGGGGAAGAGATCGCGTTCCGTCATGAAGGTCATCGCATCGTGATGACGGGACTCCCCAAAAAATCGCCCGACAGCAATATGGGCATTGCGGTCATCAAAATGGAATTTGATGAGCCGTTCCGCTATCAGTATGGTAGTTATTACCCTCAGGTTTCCGAGGGCGTAGATTATTCCGAAGGACAGGGTAACTGATGAAATACGATTTTGAAACACTTGTTCCGCGATATGGAAAGGGCTCTTTCAAATGGGAAGAGCTCCGCGCGGAGGATCCGAATATTTCCGATCATATCGTGCCGCTTTCCGTTGCCGATATGGAATTTAAGACAGCGCCTGCGATCGTTGAGGGACTCAAAAAATATTTGGACGAAACTTCTCTCGGTTATACGCGTGCGACCGATGCATATTATGAGGCAGTCATCGATTGGATGCGCCGCCGACATGGCTTTGAACCCAAGCGCGAATGGTTCGTGCAATTCAGCGGTATCGTTCCCGCACTTCGCCATATCATTGGCATTTTCACAAAACCGGGAGATGGCGTGCTCATTATGACGCCTGTTTATCATCAGTTCCGTATGGTCGCAGAGCATAATGGCTGTGAGATCGTCGAAAGCGAACTGCTTCTGAAAGACGGTAAATACGAAATTGATTTTGAAGATTTTGCGGCAAAGGCGGCAAGAGATGATGTGAAGCTCTGTATCCTTTGCAGTCCGCACAATCCTGTCGGCCGTGTCTGGACAAAAGAAGAGCTTTGCAAGATTGCGGATATTTGTCTGGAAAACAACGTATATCTTTTGGATGATGAGATTCATTCCGATCTTATCATGCCCGGATATCATCATGTGCCGATGCTTTCTCTTGATGAGAAATATCACGATAATCTGCTTGTTTGCACCTCGCCCGGCAAGACGTTCAACCTTGCGGGTATGCAGGCATCCAATATTTTCGTTCCGAATGCGGAACGACGCGAAGCCATCGAAAAAGCGCGCGGTCATTTTTCTCTCAATGCTCTCAGTTATAAGGCTGTGGAATTTGCATATCGAGATTCTGAAGAATGGCTCGACGAAGCGATCGCGTATATTGACGGTAACCGTAAATTTGCGATCGAATTTTTCCGTAAGCATTATCCCGACGTGTTCATTTCGGAGATGGAAGGTACGTACCTGCTTTGGGTAGATCTTCACTCCTTTGGCATGACGATGGAGGAGCAGGAAAAATTGCTCCGCAAAAAGGCGCTCCTTTACGTTGACGAGGGTTATATCTTCGGCAAGGGCGGGGAAGGATTTGAGAGAATCAATATCGCTTGTCCGCGCCATGTGCTGGAAGCGGCTCTTGTGCGTCTGAAAAATGCGCTGGATGAATATGTGAAAAACAAAGCGTAATATAACGAAAACCCCGACGAAAGTCGGGGTTTGATGTTTATAAGGCAAGAATCTTTTTTACCGTCAAAATATTTTCGTTTACCGTGAAGTGGACCTCGATGCTGCCGAACGCCATCATGTAGATACGCTCGGCGTCATGTTGATAACCCGGACGAGGGTCTTCTCGGAGCAGGGCAATCACACCGTCATAAAGATGGGGTGGGATCTGTGCTTTCAGCTCGTCTGTGATCTCAACGGTAAGCGAGCCTTCGCCCGGACCTTTTGCAAAACCTCCTTGGGCTTCGGGGTGAGAGTCCGTGTAGGCGAGGTAGGGTTTAACATCATAGATCGGCGTGCCGTCGAGGATATCTGCGCCCGTAACGTAAAGAACAGGACCTTCGGGGGTGTGCAGGTCGATGCCGACGAGCTTCACGGAGGAAAGTCCGATGGGGTTGGGTCGGAACGGGGAACGTGTGGCGAAAACGCCCATGCGCTTATTGCCGCCGAGTCTTGGCGGACGTACGGTGGGCGACCATTCGTCGCGGACGGCTTCGGAAAATTGCCAGATGAGCCAAAGATGGGAATATCCCTCGATTCCGCGAAAGGCATCGGGATTTCGGTATTCAGGTTCAAAAACGATTTTTGATGTGATGGTATCGACAAGTCCGCTCTGGCGTGGGATGCCGAACTTGGCGGTAAAGTCGTTTCGAATGTGGGCGATGACGGAAAGAGAATGGGTCATGGAAACCTCCGAGGAAAGTGGAATGATATATTCGCTCCGCGAATATGATGGCTTGCGCCGTATGATATACCTCGCGTTGCTCGGTATGATATCATATCCGTTCCCATATATGCCGAAGGGATATATCATCCGCGAAGCGGGATATCATATCGAAGATATATCACCCGTTCCGCGAGGAACGGATATCATTGCAAAAAGAGCATTTGTCAAAAGACAAATGCTCTTTTTGCATGGCGCACCGGACAGGATTCGAACCCGCGACCTACAGAATCGGAATCTGTCGCTCTATCCAGCTGAGCTACCGGAGCATGATATAAAAAAGGGAAGAATGAAAAGAGAAAAGGTGCAAAAGCTCCACTTTCGTTCATTATTATATATAAGGAGAATGGAGCTTTTGCGAATTTTGGAGGGCTTATTTTGCGAGGGCTTCTTCGAGTGCCTTTGCGAGCTGGTCAGGGCAGGATGTGCCGCGACCTCTGCAGTCGGTGCCTTTCACTTTTGCGATAACGTCTTCGGCCTTCATGCCTTTGACGAGCTTGGAGATGCCCTGTGTGTTGCCGTGGCAACCGCCAACGAATTCTGCGGATTCAATGGTGTTGTCGTCTGCGAGGGTGATCTTGATCTGACGGGAACAGGTGCCTTTTGTGGTGTATTCGATACTCTTTGCCATAATACTGTTTTCCTTTGTTTTGAATTTGATATACAATTATTATAGCATAGATTTTAGAAAAATGCTCCTGTTTTTTGATAAAAAATGAAATTTGTGAATAATTAACAAAAATCGTGTCCAAGATTTTGTTGTACTTGTGCAGGGTGGAAAAATCAAAGAAAATGTGAAAAAATCAGGAAAAATTGAGAAAAAACTATTGACAAACAGCTTGATTTGTTGTATACTAAGGGAGCTTGATGTGCGATGAAGCGAGAGGTTGCCGCAAAGAAAGCGGGTAATTTTCGCAGAGTATGTCCGATAAACGGGCGCCAGTTTAAGGCGAACGATATGAGTGTTTGGGATATTGCAGTCGCGTGCGATTGTCAATCCAAACGAAACAAGCGCGAGTACCAGCCGATGAAAATCGGCATTTTACACGGGTTACAGGAAACGCCCGGTGAGGTGTTCGCTACAAACTGAGTCAAAATCACAACTTCCTGTGTGTTGTGAACTCGCCGCCAACAGCAAAATTTTATAGGAGGCAAAATCAAGTGGCAGTTAGTGAAAAAATCAGAATCAGACTGAAAAGCTACGATCACACATTGATCGATGCAGCAGCGGAAAAAATCGTTGAAACAGCGAAGAGAAACGGCGCTACCGTTTCCGGTCCCATTCCGCTTCCGACTGAAAAGGAGATCATCACCATTCTCCGCGCTGTACACAAGTACAAAGACAGCCGTGAACAGTTTGAGTACAGAACTCACAAGAGACTTATTGACGTGATCAAGCCGTCTCAGAAAACCATCGAAGCTCTCACAGCTCTCGAACTTCCGGCCGGCGTCGAAATCGAAATCAAGCTTTAATCCCTACCTTATATAATATACGGATTAAAGAAATTCGACTCGAGGCATGTGCGGAAAGATAGATTCCCGTGCATCCGGTTCGGTCATGTTGACCCGCCTGCGCGACGCAGTGGTCAACCAATAACCTAAACAAGGAGAAAGAAAATGAAAAAGGCTATTATCGGTAAGAAAATCGGTATGACACAGATTTTCGACGAAGTTGGCAACGTAATCCCGGTTACAATCATTGAAGCTGGTCCTTGCGTTGTAGCACAGAAAAAGACCGTTGAAACCGACGGTTACTCCAGTGTTCAGCTCGGCTTTGAAGACATTGCCGACAAGAAACTTAACAAAGCAGTTAAGGGTCATTTCGCAAAAGCAAATGTTGCTGCGAAGAGACATCTCAAAGAATTCAGACTTGATGACGCTGCAAACATGAACGTTGGCGATATCGTTTCCGCTGACACATTCGTAGCAGGCGACAGAGTTGACGTAACAGGCACCTCTAAGGGCCACGGCTTCTCCGGCGTAATCAAGAGATGGAACTGCCACAAGCTCCGCATGACACACGGCGTAGGCCCTGTTCATCGTCAGCCCGGTTCCATGGGCGCGAACTCCTCCCCCTCCAGAATCTTCAAGAACAAGAAGATGGCTGGTCAGTACGGTAACGAACAGGTTACTGTTCAGAACCTCGACGTAGTTCGCGTTGATGCAGACAAAAATCTTATCGCCGTTAAGGGCGCTATTCCCGGCGCTAAGGGCGGCATCGTGTTCGTTCGCAACACGGTAAAAGCGTGAGAAGGAGGAATTAGAAAATGGCTAACATGAAAGTATTTGACATGGCAGGCATGGAAGTTGGTACAATCGAACTTGCTGATTCCGTATTCGCTGTTGCTGTAAACGCTGCAGTTCTCCACGCTGCTGTAAGAGCTTACCTTCTCAACCAGAGACAGGGTACACAGTCCACACTCACAAGAACCGAAGTTTCCGGTGGCGGCAGAAAGCCTTGGAGACAGAAGGGTACCGGTCGTGCAAGACAGGGTTCCACTCGTTCTCCCCAGTGGACACACGGTGGTGTAGCTCTCGGTCCGAAGCCCAGAACCTACAAAACCGACCTCAACAAGAAAGTTAAGAGACTTGCTCTCAAGAGCGCTCTTTCCTCTAAAGTTCTTGACGATTCTCTCGTAATCGTGAACGCAATCGTAGCTACCGAATACAAGACAAAGGTTATGGCGAATATGCTTAACGCTCTCGGTGCTACCGGCAAGACTCTCGTAGTTCTTTCCGAAAAGAATGACATGGTTCTTAAGAGCCTTGGCAATATCGCAGGCGTTAAGACAGCTTATGTCAACACCATCAACGTATATGACATCCTCAACTGCGACAAGCTCGTTCTCGTTGAGGCTGCAGCTAAGAAAATCGAGGAGGTATACGCATAATGAAGTTCGCTCATGATATTATCGTAAGACCCCTTATCACAGAAAAGAGCCTTTCCGCTACAAGCGAAAAGAGATATGCTTTCGAAGTATTGAAAACCGCAACAAAGCCCGAAATCGCAGCAGCAGTTGAAGAAGTTTTCGGCGTTAAGGTTGCAGACGTAAACACAATGATCATGAAGAAGAAACCCGCAAGAATGGGTGTTCACGCAGGTTACAAGAAAGCTTGGAAGAAAGCGATCGTAACCCTTACTGAAGATTCCAAGACAATCGAGTTCTTCGATGGCATGATCTGATAAGGAGGAGTAAAAAATGGCTACTATCAAGTATAAACCGACGACTCCTGCCAGACGTAATATGTCTGTGCCGGACTTCGCGGAAATCACGAAGTTCTCCCCCGAAAAGAGTCTTCTCACCGTTAAGAAAAAACACGCCGGCAGAAACAGCTACGGCAAGATCACCGTTCGTCATATCGGCGGTGGTAACAGACAGAAATACAGAATCATCGACTTCAAGCGCGCAGCTACAACAGACGTTGCAACTGTTATCGGTATCGAATACGATCCTAACAGAACCGCTTACATCGCACTTCTCCAGTACGAAGATGGTTCCAAGAAGTACATCATCGCTCCTGTAGGTCTTACAGACGGTGATAAGGTTTACTCCGGTGAACACGCCGACATTAAACCCGGTAACACACTTCCTATTGCCAACATCCCCGTTGGTACTCTCATCTACAACATCGAACTTTACCCCGGCAAGGGCGGTCAGCTCGTTCGTTCCGCAGGTACTTTCGCTCAGCTCATGGCTAAAGAAAATGACATGGCTCAGGTAAGACTTCCTTCCGGCGAAGTTCGTCTCATCAGACTTGACTGCAAGGCAACAATCGGTCAGGTTTCCAACATCGACCACGAAAACGTTAAGATCGGTAAAGCAGGTAAGACTCGCCATCGCGGCATCCGTCCTACCGTACGCGGTTCCGTAATGAACCCCTGCGACCACCCGCACGGTGGTGGTGAAGGCCGTTCTCCGATCGGTCGTCCGTCTCCTGTAACTCCTTGGGGTAAACCCGCACTTGGTTACAAGACAAGAAACAAGAAATCCAGAACTGAACAGTTCATCGTAAAACACAGAAACGGTAAATAAGGAGGAGGCATAAAAATGAGCAGAAGCCTTAAAAAAGGACCTTTTGTCGAAGAAAAACTCTACACCAGAGTTTGCGCTATGAACGACAAAGGCGAGAAAAAGGTATTGAAGACCTGGTCTCGTGCTTCCGTAATTTTCCCCGAATTTGTCGGTCATACGATTGCGGTTCACGACGGTAGAAAACACGTTCCGGTATATGTAACAGAAGATATGGTTGGACACAAACTCGGTGAGTTTGCTCCCACCAGAACCTTCAAGGGTCATGCCGGTTCCAAAACATCCAACAACGGTAAATAATCTCGCACCAAGCGAAGGGAGGAACTACAAATGGAATCTAGAGCATATCTTAAATATGCAAGAATTTCCCCGCGCAAAGTACAGATCGTGCTTGACCTCATCAGAGGTAAGGATGCGGGAACAGCAATGGCAATTCTTAAAAACACTCCTAAATCTGCGAGTGAATACCTCATCAAGTTGCTCAAGAGTGCAATCGCAAACGCTGAGCACAACTATGGCATGGACGTAAGCAAGCTTTACGTTTCCGAATGCTTCGTTTGCCCGGGCCCGACTCTCAAGAGAATCATGCCCCGCGCAAAAGGCAGCGCAGACAGAATCCTTAAGAGAACAAGCCACGTAACGCTCGCTCTCAAGGAAAGAGCTTAATGGAGGTATTGAAGAATGGGTCAGAAAGTTAATCCTCACGGTCTCCGTGTAGGTGTTATCAAAGATTGGGACTCGAGATGGTTCGCAAAGGACGCTGATTTCGGCGATACCCTCGTTTCCGACTATAAAATCAGAAAATATCTGAAAGAAAAACTCAAAGTCGCAGGCGTTCCGAAGATTGAAATCGAACGTAGCAATACCGGCGTAAAAGTCGTTATTCACTGCGCGAAGCCCGGTGTTGTAATCGGTCGCGGCGGTGCTGAGATCGAAAAACTCCGTGTTTCTCTTGAGCAGATGACAGGCAAGTCCGTAAGCGTAAACGTTGCGGAAGTTAAGAGCCCTGACATGAACGCTCAGCTCGTTGCTGAATCCATCGCAGAACAGCTCGAAAAGAGAGTTGCATTCCGCCGTGCGATGAAGCAGGCTATCGGCAGAACCATGCGTCTCGGCGCAAAGGGTATCAAGATCT